>NZ_JAOCCT010000043.1:0-44347 GCF_029840555.1 Stenotrophomonas sp. GD03877
CAGGTCAGCCCAGCCATTCGCCACATTGCCGAGCACGGCTCGGCACTACAGATGTCGCCGTGTCGTCTCCGGCACTTGCAGTCCTGCACGTTAGTAGTAATACTACTAACCATGGACCTGACCGACACCCAGCAGGCGATCCTGCAGTTGATCGCCGAGCGTATCGAGAGCGAAGGCGCGCCGCCGTCGCAGACTGAAATCGCACGTGCGTTCGGCTTCAAGGGCGTGCGCGCGGCCCAGTACCACCTGGAGGCCCTGGAGCAGGCCGGTGCGATCCGTCGCATCCCGGGCCAGGCCCGCGGCATCCGCCTGGTACAGGCGCCGCCGGTCGAGAAGCTGGCCGAGCCGGGCCTGCCCGACAGCGTGCTGCGCCTGCCGGTGCTCGGCCGGGTTGCGGCGGGCCTGCCGATCGGCGCCGATATCGGCTCGGACGATTTCGTGGTGCTGGACCGGGTGTTCTTCTCGCCGGCACCGGACTACCTGCTGAAGGTGCAGGGCGATTCGATGATCGACGAAGGCATCTTCGACGGTGACCTGATCGGCGTGCACCGCACCCGCGACGCCCATTCCGGCCAGATCGTGGTAGCCCGCATCGATGACGAGATCACCGTCAAGCTGCTGAAGATCGCCAAGGATCGTATCCGCCTGCTGCCGCGCAACCCCGACTACAAGCCGATCGAGGTGCTGCCGGACCAGGACTTCTCGATCGAAGGCCTCTATTGCGGCCTGTTGCGACCCAACCGTTGACCCGTTCCATAGCGCATTACCCCGCGGTCTTTTGTGGCGATTCTCTGGTTCCACTGAGGTTGGTACGGATGTCCGATAATTCTTTTCAGAGCGCCGGGCAGAATCTCAGCCTGTGCGATACATCCGACTTAAAGTGAGCCCATGGCAAAGAAGACCCCCAAAGACAGCACCTCCAACGACACGACCTCTGCAAGGACCCAACCGATGGACGAGAACAAGAAGCGCGCCCTCGCTGCAGCTCTGGGCCAGATCGAAAAGCAGTTCGGCAAGGGCTCGGTGATGCGCATGGGCGACCGCGTGGTCGAGCCCGTCGAAGCCATCCCGACCGGTTCGCTGATGCTCGACATCGCACTGGGCATCGGCGGTCTGCCGAAGGGCCGTGTCGTCGAGATCTACGGGCCGGAATCCTCGGGCAAGACCACGCTGACCCTGCAGGCCATCGCCGAATGCCAGAAGATGGGCGGCACCGCGGCCTTCATCGACGCCGAGCACGCGCTGGACCCGATCTACGCCGCCAAGCTGGGCGTGAACGTGGACGACCTGCTGCTGTCGCAGCCGGATACCGGTGAGCAGGCGCTGGAAATCGCCGACATGCTGGTCCGTTCGGGTTCGGTCGACATCCTGGTGATCGACTCGGTCGCCGCGTTGACCCCGAAGGCTGAAATCGAAGGCGAGATGGGCGATCAGCTGCCGGGCCTGCAGGCCCGCCTGATGAGCCAGGCACTGCGCAAGCTGACCGGCAACATCAAGCGCTCCAACACCCTGGTGGTCTTCATCAACCAGCTGCGCATGAAGATCGGTGTGATGATGCCGGGCCAGAGCCCGGAAACCACCACCGGCGGCAACGCGCTGAAGTTCTATGCCTCGGTGCGCCTGGACATCCGCCGTATCGGCGCGATCAAGAAGGGCGACGAGATCATCGGCAACCAGACCAAGATCAAGGTCGTCAAGAACAAGCTGGCGCCTCCGTTCAAGCAGGTCATCACCGAGATCCTATATGGCGAGGGCATCAGCCGCGAAGGCGAACTGATCGACATGGGCGTGGATGCCAAGCTGGTCGAGAAGGCCGGTGCCTGGTACAGCTACGGTGAGGAGCGCATCGGCCAGGGCAAGGACAACGCCCGCGGTTACCTGCGCGACAACCCGACAGTTGCTGCGAAGCTCGAAGCCGAGCTGCGCGAGAAGTTCCAGCCGACCGAAGCCAGCCGTGAGGAAGGCGACGACGAAGGCGACGACGAGTAAAGCTTGCTGTGGGGCAGGGCGGCGCCGTCAGTGACGTCGCCCTGTCCCGCAGGTTCGAATCGCCCAGGGATGGGCTGGGCGCCACGGATGGCGCCACCCTTGGAGTACGCATGTCCGACGCCGACGACATTCCCACCGGTCGCAAACGCCGGCCGCGTGAGCAGACCCCCGTGCAACGGGCGCTGGGCCTGCTGGTCCGCCGCGAACACTCGCGCAAGGAACTCACCCGCAAGCTGACCGCACGCGGCATCGAAGACGATGCGGCGCAGGCGGCTGTCGCCAAGCTCACCGAGGCCGGCTGGCAGGACGACACCCGTTTTGCCGAGAATCTGGTGCGGATGCGTGCCAACACCGGCTATGGGCCGATCCATGTCCGCGCCGAGCTGGGGACCCACGGCCTGGACAGTGCCGCGATTGCCGCGGCGATGGACAGCTACGAAGGCGACTGGCAGGAAAATGCCCGTGATCTGGTCCGTCGACGCTTTGGCGAGGCCGGCCCGCAGGACCTGACGCAGCGGCGCAAGGCCGCCGATCTGCTGGCCCGACGCGGCTTCGACGGCGACAGCATCCGCCGCGCGACCCGCTACGACCCGGATGACTGAGACTGGCGGCGCCGGGCCTGATACCCTTTAGGTTTTCGGCGGTCCCTCGCGACCCTGGCCAATGCGGCCGGTGGTCCGGGCCCGCCGGCCCGCAGACTGCCAGCCCCCAATGAACGCATCCGCCAAATTCACGACTTCCCAGATCCGCAGCGACTTCCTTGAATTCTTCAAGGGCAAAGGCCACACCATCGTGCCGTCGGCGCCGCTGGTGCCGGGCAATGATCCGACCCTGCTGTTCACCAACTCCGGCATGGTGCAGTTCAAGGACGTGTTCCTTGGCGCGGAAAAGCGCAGCTACGTGCGCGCGGCCGACGTCCAGCGCTGCCTGCGCGCGGGCGGCAAGCACAACGACCTCGATCAGGTCGGCTACACCGCACGCCACCACACCTTCTTCGAAATGCTGGGTAACTGGTCGTTCGGCGACTACTTCAAGAAGGACGCGATCGCCTGGGCCTGGGAACTGCTGACCCAGGTCTGGAAGCTGCCGGCCGAGCGCCTGCTGGTCACCGTCTACCAGACCGACGACGAAGCCTACGAACTGTGGCGCGACATGGTCGGCATTCCGGAAGCGCGCATCGTGCGCATCGGTGACAACAAGGGCGCGCCGTTCGCTTCGGACAACTTCTGGCAGATGGCCGACACCGGCCCGTGCGGGCCGTGCACCGAGATCTTCTACGACCACGGCGACCATATCGCCGGTGGCCCCCCGGGCTCCCCGGATGAGGACGGCGACCGCTTCATCGAAATCTGGAACCTGGTGTTCATGCAGTTCGACCGCCAGCCGGATGGCACCCTGGTGCCGCTGCCGGCGCCGTGCGTGGACACCGGCATGGGCCTGGAGCGCCTGGCGGCGATCCTGCAGCACGTGCACACCAACTACGAGATCGACCTGTTCCAGGCTCTGATCCGCAAGGCCTCCGAGCTGACCGGCACCGCCGACCTGGAAAACAAGTCGCTGCGTGTGATCGCCGATCACATCCGTGCCTGTTCGTTCCTGATCGTCGATGGCGTGCTGCCGTCCAATGAAGGCCGTGGCTACGTGCTGCGCCGTATCATCCGTCGCGCCCTGCGCCACGGCTGGATGCTGGGCGTGCGCCAGCCGTTCTTCAGCAAGCTGGTGCCGACCCTGGTCGAGCAGATGGGCGAGGCCTATCCGGAACTGCCGGCAGCGGTGGACACCGTCACCCGTGCGTTGCAGGCCGAGGAGGAGCGTTTCGCTGAAACCCTCGACGCCGGCATGAAGATCTTCGAAGACGTCGCGGGCAAGGCCAGCAATGGCGTGATCCCGGGCGTTGACGCCTTCCGCCTGTACGACACCTATGGCTTCCCGCTCGACCTGACCCAGGACATCGCCCGCGAGCGCGACCTGACCGTCGACATCGCCGGCTTCGATGCTGCGATGGAACAGCAGCGCGAAACCGCACGTGCGGCCGGCAAGTTCGGTGGCGGCGTGACGCTGCCGGCCGAGCTGGTGGCGACCCTGAGCCCGACCCGGTTCCTCGGCTACGACCGCCTGCAGGCCGACGGCCTGACCGTGCTGGCCCTGCTCAAGGACGGCCGTCCGGTGCAGTCGGCCGATGCTGGTGACGCAGTCATCGTCATCACCAACCAGACCCCGTTCTACGCCGAGTCCGGCGGCCAGGTCGGCGACACCGGCGTGCTCACCGGCAACGGCGTGCGCCTGGTGGTGGAAGACACCCAGAAGTTCGCCGGCCAGTTCCATGGCCACGTCGGCACCCTGTCCGAAGGCGGCCTGAAGGTCGGCGATGTGCTGTCCGGCCAGGTGGATGGCGAGCGCCGTGGCGCCACCATCCTCAACCACTCGGCCACCCACCTGTTGCACGCCGCCCTGCGCGAAGTGCTGGGCACCCACGTGCAGCAGAAGGGCTCGCTGGTCGCTCCGGACCGCCTGCGTTTCGACTTCTCGCACTTCCAGCCGATCAGCGCGGAAGAGCTGGCTGTGATCGAGCGCAAGGTCAACCAGCAGGTGCGCGCGAACAACGCTGCCGAAGTGCACAACATGGGCATGCAGGAAGCGCTGGACTTCGGCGCCATGGCCCTGTTCGGCGAAAAGTACGGTGAGCACGTGCGCGTGCTGAAGATGGGTGATTACTCCACCGAGCTGTGCGGCGGTACCCACGTCAACCGCACCGGCGACATCGGCCTGTTCAAGATCACCTCCGAGGGCGGTGTTTCCGCCGGCGTACGCCGCATTGAGGCCGTTACCGGTCAGGGCGCCCTGGATTATGTGGATGCCGAAGAGGCCCGCCTGGCCGAAGCCGCCGAGCTGCTCGGCGGCAGCGCCACGGACGTGGTCGAGAAGATCCGTGCCCTCGGCCAGCGCCAGAAGCAGCTGGAGCGCGAACTGGAAGCCGTGAAGGCCAAGGTCGCCGCCGGTGCCACGGCCGACCTGTCAGGCCAGGCCGTCGAGGTTGCTGGCGTGAAGGTGCTGGCCGCCCGTCTGGAGGGCTTCGACGCCAAGGCCCTGCGTGACGCCATGGACCGCCTCAAGCAGCAGCTGGGCGACGTGGTGATCGTGCTGGCCGGCGCCCAGGACGGCAAGGCCGCCCTGGTCGCGGGTGTGAACGGCAGCGCAATGGGCAAGGTCAAGGCCGGGGAACTGTTGTCCCATATCGCCGGTCAGATCGGGGGCAAGGGCGGCGGACGCCCGGACCTCGCCCAGGGTGGTGGCGAGGACGGGCCCGCCCTTGCCACTGCGCTGGCTGCAGTCGTCGAATGGGTCAGCCCCCGCCTGTGATGAACCTGGCCGTCCCCCTCCTTGTAGGAGCGGGACGGCTGACGGTACCATTGCGAATCTTTTCCCTTTGTCGTGGTAGCGCTTCTTGACGGAGCGTCAAGCCGGTGGGGGATACCCTTCCACACGGTTCCATGGAGACTTACAAAAATGTTGATCCTGACTCGCCGCGTCGGCGAAACCCTGATGATCGGTGACTCGGTGAGCGTCACCGTGCTTGGCGTCAAGGGTAACCAGGTGCGTATCGACATCACCGCGCCGAAGGACGTCGCTGTGCATCGCGAAGAGATCTATCAGCGCATCCAGCGCGGTGACGAAGCCGGTGGCACCGGTAGCGAAAATTCTGCCGAATAACGCTTTACCTTCGCACTCGATTAACGTTATGATTCACGCCCCGCTGAGGTGCAACGCACCAGACGCGGAGAAAACCCCGGAGTGATGCCCGAGTGGCCGAAGGGGCTCCCCTGCTAAGGGAGTATAGGGTCAAAAGCTCTATCGAGGGTTCGAATCCCTCTCACTCCGCCAGATGCAAAGAAGCGCCTGCAGATCCTCGATCTGCAGGCGTTTTTCTTTATGGCAACACTCATTGCCGGTGCGCCATCCACTGATCATCGATCAATGGATGGCGCTTCGGGTGCCCCCGACTCAGAGCCTTACCGTCACCCCCACCTGGAACCCACGCCCCGGCAACGGCGCGATGTATTTCAGCGGCGAGTTGTGTGGCCGTGCTTCTTCATTGAGCAGATTGCTGCCGTTGACGAACACCTCCATGCCGGCGATGTAGCTGTTGCGTACCGGCAGCTCACGGCTGACCTGCAGGTCGACCAGGTTGAAGGCATCCAGTGGCACTTCCTCGCTGACATTGCGGCCGAGGTATTTCTGCGTGTCGTAGTAAGTGCTGGACAGCTGCGCCTTCCAGCCTTCGCGCTGCCACTGCAGGTTGGCACCGTAGCGGTTGGTCGGCATGTTCGGCAGGTACTCGCCGTCATTGTGGGCACGCAGCGAATCGGGGTGGTCGGCCTTGTTCTTCACCAAGTCGGCGAAAGCGGAGATGTTCAATGTGCCGTATCGGCCCAGCTCCAGTGCCTGCGAGGCATCGATCTCGAAACCCTTCACCGTGGTGTCGGTCTGCTTCCAGTACTTCAGCGGCAGGCGGTTGGCGGTCTGCACGCCCGAGTAGCCCAGGTACAGATAGTTCTCGTACTTCATCCGGTACGCGGTGGCCGACAGTTCGAACCCTCCGATATGGAACAGGCCGGTCAGCTCCAGGTTTTTCGCGCGTTCCGGCTCGAGGTTCTGGTTGCCTTCTTCCTGGGTCATCACCGAATAGTGAGCATTGCTCGCATACAGCTCGTTGATCTCCGGTGCGCGCTGCGAGGACGAGTAGCGCACCTTGGCGGCGAACAACGGACCGAGCTCGACATACGATCCCAGGCTGTAGCTGTTGAGCCGGTAGTCGCGGTCCTGCAGTTTCGTGTTGGCGGCATTGCGCGCGGTCTTGAAGCGGCTTGGTTGCAGGTCATGGTCAACGCGCTCGTGGCGCACGCCAGCGTCGAAACTGGCCCAGCCGAAGTCCAGCGTCTCCTTCAGGAACACCGCGTTGCTGCGGGTGTCGACGTCAGGCAGGTAGCGCAGCGAGCCACTGCCGGTCACGTCACGCGACTGGTGGCTGTAGCCGAGCAGGCCGCTGAGCGGACCGACACGCTGATGGCTCAGCAGCAGTTCGGCCTGGGTGCTCTCGAAATCGTAGTCGTTGGCCCGGGTGGCACCCAGCCGTTCGCCCGAGGTGTTGTCCAGCTTGGAAACACGCAGTTCGGCGCGCTCGAACCACGGCAGCGGGTCGCGCAACAGGGCTTCCAGTGCGTAGCGTTCCTGCTTGATCACCACGCCCACCGGCAATGCGTTGGCGTAGTTGGAACCGAACGACAGGTTCTGCATCGAGAACCCGGGCACGCCGTACTCGCTGTCCTTGGCATCGATGCTGACACCCACGTAACCACGCTCGAAGAACAGGGTCGACCCGAACGCAACCTGCGAATTGCGCGCGTAGCTGTTGCCCAACCGGTGGTGATAGTCGGGGGTCACATCATTGTTGATCTGCTTCTGTACGTATGACGGCGTGCCGGCGACATAGGCCGGATTGACCGGATTGATATAGGTACGGCGCTGCCAGACCGAGGTCGGGTTGTTGGTGTAGAACGAGAAATCACCATCGGCCCAGTCCGGGTTTTCGGTCATGAACTGGTCGATGTAGGGCTGCGAGGCCTTGTTGTAGATCTGCTGGACGCGCGCCTCCTTCTGGCAGCTGTCGGCCAGCGCCGAGTTGACGCCGCCGGTGGGCGGGAACAGCCCGGTGTTGCAGACACTGGCCTTGCTGTTGCCGGGGATGTCGTAGTGCGAGATACGCTGGCGCGAGACCTGCAGGTTGGTCGAGAGGTTGCGCCGGTTGTTGAAGTTCATGCGGAAGCCCTGCGCGTCGGCGGCATTGAAGCCCTTGCGCAGGACCAGTTCCATCGACTGGTCCTTGTCTTCCATGCTGCGCGAGATCAGGCCCGAATCGATCTCCACGCTGCCGCCGATCGCATTGCCGCCGTAGCGCACGGTGTCGGAGGACTTGTTGACGGTCACACTGCGTACGAACAGCGGATCGAACGGAATGTTGATGTCGCCGCTGATCGCGTTCATGCCGAGGATGGACTGGCCGTCCTGCAGGATCTGCACGCGGTTGCCGCTGAGGCTGCGGATGACCGGAGCGCCCGCGTTCGGCCCGAAGGCGCTGCTCTGCACGCCGGAGACGTGTTCGAGCAGGCCGCCGAGGGTGCGGTTCTGCGCCTGTGGGTTGTCGACAGTGACCCGGCTGTCGATGCGCGAGGGCTGGGAGGCCTGGACCTGGAGGGTGGGGAGGGTGGGTTCGTCCGCGGCCTGGGCGGTGTGGACGACGAACAGAATGGCAGCAGCAAGCAGGTGGCGACGCATGGCACGATCCGTGAAAACAGTGTGAAATGTTATAACGTCACTATTTGTATCGACAAGGGTGGAATGGGCCTTGTGGCGGGGCTGGATATGAGAATGGTTCTCATATGAAAATGCAGGACGTTCCAGCCTGGTCCCATCATGCTCAACCTCACCCTTGCCGACCTCGATCGCCTGGGCCGCAGCAGCGGCTTCCGCTATCGCCTGCCTGCACTGGCCGCAGATCTGTCGGGTGAACAGTGCGTGGTGCAGGGCAGGGTGGAGCAGCGTCGCCTGCGCCCGGGCATGACCCTGGCGCTGTCGGACGTGATCGCCCATCAGCCGTTCGAGGCAACCTCGGAATCGCCGCCGGCCTTCTCGGCGATCGTGATGCTGGAGGGACGCGCAGGGGCCCGGTTGGCCGGGCAGGCGGTGATCGGCATGAGCCCGGGCGCCGGCGCGATGGTGCTGGCCGAGGCGGCACCGATGACCGCGATTCATCCCGCAGGGCAGCGGATGCGCAGCCTGAATGTCTCGTTGGAGGCACCCGACGGGATTGACGACCCGATGATCAGCGAACTGCTGTCCACCGCACATCGCACCGGTCACCCGCGGTTACGTGGTTGGCAGGTCCCCGGGCACCTCGAGCACGCCGCTGACCAGCTGCTGTCGGGCAGCTGGCACGGCGCGATGCATGCACTGCTGTGCGAGAGTATCGGCCTGCAGATGCTGGCCCTGGCGCTGGGCGCACCTGCGCGGGAGGCATCGCCGGACCTGCGTGTTTCAGCACGTGATCGCCGCATGCTACTGCGGGTGATGGATTGCCTGCAGGCGGCTCCAGCCGCCGACCATTGCCTGGAGGATCTGGCGCGCCTGGCCTGTATGAGCCCAAGCAGCCTGCGCCTGAAGTTCCAGCAGGTGTATCAGTGCTCGGTGTTCGGCTGGCTGCGCGAGCATCGCCTGCAACTGGCCTGCGAGCAGCTGCGGCAGGGTTGCAGCGTGCAGCAGGCCGCGCATTTCGTCGGCTACCGGCATGCCACGAATTTCGCGACCGCGTTTCGTGCGCGCTACGGCATCGCGCCCAGCCAGCTGCGCTGACGCAGGATCAGCGTCGGCAGCGCGCATACATCCGCTGCGTCCGCGCATACGTGCGCTCACGCTCAAATGACAATAATTCTCATCCAGCCTTTCCCTCCTGCTGGATCTCCCATGCCCGCCTGTATCCGCCCGCGCGCCCTGGCAACCGCCATCGGCACGACCCTGGCGCTGTTCAATACTGCCCACGGCGCCGAGCGCGCCCCCGCCGCGAACACCTCGCAGCTGCCCACCGTGCAGGTCACGGCCGACCTCGATGGCAGTACCGAATCCTCGCGTTCCTACACCACCGACTCCATGGGCACGGCGACGGGGCTGTCGCTGACTTCGCGGCAGACGCCGCAGTCGGTCAGCGTCATCACCCGCCAGCAGATCGAGGACCGCGGGTTGCTCAGCACCGCCGATGCACTGGCCACGGCTCCGGGCATCTCGGTCACGCGCAGTGATGCCAACCGCTATTCGTTCTCGGCACGCGGCTTCGACATCGACAACTACCAGTTTGATGGCGTGGTGATGCCGGTGCTGTCGCCATGGAATTTCGGCGAGAACAATCTGGACATGGTGGTGTACGACCGCATCGAGATCGTGCGCGGTGCCAATGGCCTGATGACCGGTGCCGGCAATCCGTCGGCGGCGGTGAACTACGTGCGCAAGCGCCCGCTGCGTGATTTTGCTGCCAGTGGCGGCATCGGCCTCGGCAGCTGGGACGCGCGCCGCGCCTGGGTGGATGTGTCCAGCCCGTTGAGCCGGGAAGGGCGTGTGCGTGGTCGTGTGGTCGCCGCGCAGGCAGAGGGCGACAGCTACACTGCTGGCCTGGACAGCACCGCGAAGACGCTCTACGGCGTGGTCAGCGTGGACCTGGGCGAGGACACCGGATTGATCGCCGGTATCTCCTACCAGGGCAACGACAATCGTGGCTTCGGCAGCGGCTTCGCGCTGTTCAACGCCGACGGCACGCGTACCCGCTTCGACCGCTCGGTATCGGCCACCGCGCCGTGGGCACGGATGAGCACCGATACCCGCAACGGCTTCTTCGATTTCAACCATCGCTTCGGCAACGACTGGCAGGCGCGTGTGTCCTACAGCCGCTCACATACCGACATGGAGATGAAGCATCTCTACCGGGGCGGCTATCCCGATCCGGTGACCGGGGCGATGCCTAATGGCAACAGCTTCACCCGCTACGACGGTCCGGTGCGCCGTGAGGCGGTCAGTGTCAGCCTGACCGGTCCCTTCCAGTTGTTCGGCCGCCAGCACACGGCGTCCGTCGGCTGGTCGCGCTCACGCGACGAGATCGCACTGGGGCAGTACCGCGCACTGGCCCCGTTGCCGCCGTTGGCCAGCTATTTCGACTGGCACGGGCCGGGCACACCCGAGCCGGTGTGGGCCAGCAACAAGACCCAGGCCGATGATCTGGACAATCATCAGAGCGGTGCCTATGCCGTGGCGCGGTTGTCGCTGGCCGATCCGCTGCATGTGATCGTCGGTGGCCGCCTGAGCAACTGGGAGACCGACCAGGTCTACTTCGGCAGCAAGCGGAAGTACCGCTACCGCAACGAGTTCGTGCCCTATGCCGGCGTGGTCTGGGACCTCAACGATTACAGCAGCGTCTACGCCAGCTACACCGGCATCTTCAAGCCGCAGAACAACCGCAATGAATCCGGGCAGATCCTCGATCCGGTCAGTGGCCGCAGCTATGAGCTGGGCCTCAAGGGCAGCTGGTTGCAGGAGCGCTTGAATGCATCGGCGGCGCTGTTCCGCACCCAGCAGGACAATCTGGCCGAGGCCACGGGTGGTCTGGTCGAGGGCAGTACGCAGGCGGCGTATCGTGCGGTGAAGGGCGCAACGGTGGACGGCCTGGAACTGGAACTGGCCGGTGAGCCACTGCCGGGGTGGAGCCTGGGCACCAGCTTCACCACCTTCATCGCGCAGGACGCGCAGGGCAGGGCGATCAACACCGCCAAGCCGCGCAGCCTGTTCAAGCTGTTCACCACCTGGCGGCTGCCCGGTACCTGGGACCGGCTGACCATCGGCGGTGGCATGGACTGGCAGAATAGCATGTACCAGACCGCCACCGCGCCTGGAAATCGCCGGGTGCCGGTGGAGCAGCCCAGCTACGCACTGGTGAACCTGATGGCGCGCTACCAGTTCAGTTCCAATGTGTCGGCGGCGGTCAACATCAACAACCTGTTTGATCGCCATTACTACTCGCAGATCGGCTTCTACAACCAGGGCTGGTACGGGGCACCGCGAAACGTGATGTTCACGGTGAAGGTCGGTTACTGAAGATGCCGTCGCGCGGTTCAGGGATCCAGCGGATCCATCGGATCGATGCGCAGCGATTCGGGAGCCGGCACGAACGGGATCGCGTAGGGCGAAACGCGTGAACCGACCTTGCCCGGAACGTAACCCAGTTCATGGCGGTTGCGCTCGCTGAAGGCGCTGCTGGCGACCGAATCGATATGCGATGGACTGCTGACCACCAATGCCGGTTGCCGCGGCGGTGCCTGCAGGGCCGCCAGCAACCGGGCCGCATTGCGCAGATTGGTGGTGGTGTGGCGGGCATACGGCTCGATGATGATCGCATCTGCGGGAATGCCGAAGCGTGCCATCAGCGCTTCGCGCATCTGCACCGCTTCGACGCTGCGGGTGCCGCGTGGGTGTACCGCACCACCCGAGACGATGAGGAAGGGTGCATCACCTGCCGCGTAGCGCTGCGCGGCCGCCTTCAGGCGCAGCTTGCTGCCGGCGCTGAGCGGGGTGGTCAATTCGTCCGGTCCCTGGCCCAGCACGATGATCGCGGTGTACGGATGCCCATTCCAATCGAGCTGCCGCGCACGCGCAAACGGCGCGGCGTTCATTCCCGCGCTGATCGGCTCGAAGCGGATCGCATCGAGGCGGTCATTGGCATCGAGCAGGCCCACCGCCACCGCGATGCTGCGATCGAAGGCGGTGTAGGCCGCGCTGGCGTCCACCTCGCTCATCTGCATGGCAATGGCGACGTCGCCGGCCAGTCGCGTGCTGCCCGCTGCGCCGATCGGGCCGTCGATGGCGTCGTAGCGGGGCGGCTGGCCCTTGCCATAGACGGAGAGGATGTTGTTGAGGCCCGCCAGCTCCCGCTCGATGGCCTCGGCGTGCGCGGGAGCCGCAGCGGTCAACAGGTCGGCCTGCGCGGGCGTCCAACGTGCGGACGCGAGCGTGCAGGTGGCGGTCCGGCAGCCGGCCAGCTGCTGCGTGCGTTCGGCCAGGAGGGCACGCGCATCACCGGGCAGCGTATCGGGCTTCAACTGCATGAGGGTCGGGAACAGTCGTGCGGCCAGCGCGGCGCTGTCGCGGTCGTCGGCCACCGCCGCAAGCGGCAGCGCTGCTGTGGCAAGCAGGGCAAGGGACAAGGCAAATCGTCGATGCATCACCAGCTCCTGCTGACCATCAGGCGGACGTTGCGGCCGAACAGAGGCCGTCCATAGATTGCCTCGGCCGAACCCTGTCCGGCCAGGGCGTCGGTGCGGGTATTGCCCTCGGTGAGTCCCTTTTCATTGGTCAGGTTGTCGCCCACCAGCTGTGCGCCCCAGTTGCCGCGCTTCCATGAAACGCCCAGCCCCAAGGTCTGGTAGGCAGGCAGCGCCGTCTGGTTGAACAGATCAACATAGGATTTTCCGACCACGTCATAGCGCAGCCAGGTCTCGAACTGGTCCTGGCCGTGCTGGAAGCTGAAGGTCGGGCGGAGGTTGCCGTAGAGCTTGGGCTCGCGAACGATCTGCTTGCCGTTGACGGCGGCCCGATCGGCGCCGGAATCGTTCTGCAGGCTGTCGTACTGCGGATCGCTGACCGTGATCGAGCCGGCAATACTGAACCAGTCCAGCGGCCGGAACAGCCCATCCAGTTCGATGCCCTTGGAGACGGCGGTACCGATGAACGGCACCGACTGGTCATTGCGGCCGGTCGTCGGGTTGAACGCCACGAACGAGGCGTTGAGTGGGTCGAACTGCGTGTAGAACGCAGTCAGGTACAGGTAGGACCGGCCGAATCCGGCCTTCAGGCCCAACTCGTACTGGTCCAGCTGGGTCTGCACGATGGTGGGATCGATCGAGCGTGCCACTGACGAGTTGGGAACGATCTCCATGTGCGAGACGCGGGCGTAAGCACCCACCGAAGGGGTGAAATCGAAGTTCGCACCGACGGTCCAGTTGGTCGCGGACGGGTCCAGGCGATGGTTCTGGACGACGCCGGTGAACCGGCGCGTGGTGTTGTCGGCCAGTGTGGTGCGGTCGCCGAGGTCGACCTGGGCGGTCTGCTCTGCATAGCCTTCATAGCGGTAGCGTTCATGGCGGATGCCTGCGTCGAGCTTGAAGCGGTCCGTCAGTGCCCAGGTGTCATTGGCATACACCGCGAACATGCGGGCATCCACTTTGCCGCGATTGAGGGTGGTGGTGTAACGCAGCGTGCCCTTGTCGGTGACGTATCCCAAGGGGGCGCCATCGTTGCCGTAAGCCACCAGATCCAGCAGGCGTGGCTTGCCGCGCATCTCCATCAGCATGTCCTGGTACAGGCTGAAGGCCGTGGTGCCGAAGAAGGCCGTGTATGCACCGATGTTCAGATCGTGGCTGCCCCAGGCCGTTTCAAACAGCCGCGTCGCACTGAAGTCGGCCTGGCCGGAGTAGAAGTCCGAATCTGCGGCCCGGTACTGGGCCGAGATCACCAGGCCGGAGTCGGCATAGGGATCGTAGGCGCTCGCCCCGTTGCTGCCGGCCAGGGCGTAGCCCATCCGCGCGACGCCGGCACCGAAGGCGGTACGGGCTGCGCCCAGATAGCCGTTGGCGAAAGCGCGTGCGTCGACCGGGTTGGTGGTCGAGTACAGCGCGTCGAAGGTATTGCGGCCCTTGGTGTAGCCGGTTTTCAGCGAGATCGTCCAATCGCTGGCGGTATTCTCGTACTGGAAGCCGATGTTGCCGAAGCGCATGTGCCGGCCATCGGCCAGGTCGCGGTTCATGCCCTGCAGGACGCCGCCGCCATCGAGGTACTTCAGGTTGACACTGCGCAGCGACGGCGAGTTCAGCGTACCGTCGAAGTAGTCGATGTACGGGTCCAGCGGGACGCTGGGATTGCGCGGATCGGCGACCGGGATCGGCAGGTAGAACGTATTGTGGTCATCGACGAAGGTACCGCTGACCTTGAACCAGCTGTTGTCGTCGAAGTAGTGCTTGATGTTGCCCCTGATCTGCCCGCCCTTGTCGTTCGGGAAGCCGTTGTCGCGGTAGCCATCGTGCTGGCGCAGGAATCCACCGACTGCATAGAAGGTGTCCTTGCCGAGGGCGCCGGACTGGTACATCTCGCCGCGGTACAGCCCGGTGTCACCGACGGTCAGCTGGGCCTTGCCGTGGGTCTGTTCCGAGCCCTCGGCCAGGATGTTGTTGACGATGGCGCCGCCACTGCTCGCATAGATCGGCGCCGGGCCACCACGCACGATCTCCACCCGCTGGTTCATCACGTCGAACCGGTTCATGCCGTCGCCGGAGTTGAAGAAGTGGCCATCCAGCTCCTGGTAGAGCGGCAAGCCGTCCTGCTGGAAAGCGATGAAGCCACGATCGGTGGGAATGCCGCGCAGCCGGGTGATGTTCTGCACCTCGCCTCCGGTGGCTTCGACATGGATGCCGGGCACGGACCCGAGCAGGTCGGCGTAGCTTTTCGGTGCGAGTTTCTGCACGTCTTCGCGGCTGAGTGAATTGACCGCGAAGGACGCATCGAAACGACGCTGGGTGCGTGCCGCACCGGTGACCACCACCGCGTCCAGCGTTGCGGCGTCGGCGCTGCCCTGGTTCTGGACGGAGGCGTCCTGCGCAGAAGCGTTGCCATGCAGGGATATCAAGGCCAGGGAGATTCCCAGGACCAGGGGGCTGATGTTCATCGGAGGGCGGCCATGCAGGGAAGGGGGACCGCTGCACGGTAGGTCCGGGCGATGACGGAATTGTTTACTTCGGCGGAAATAAACAATTAAACGATGGCATCGGCGCCCAGCTGGTGGATCGGCAGCAGCGCTGCGCCCACCGAAACCGCGGATCCTCCCAGCCGTGACACATGCACCTGCGGCAGGCGCAGGCTGTCCAGCGCGCTGCTCCAGCGTGCCGGCTGCTGCAGGTGTTGCCCCAACGCTTCCAGTACCTGGCGGGGTAGCGAACCGGACAGGATCACGGCGCCCGGATCGAGCCACGCGACGCCGGTATTGGCCGCTGCGCCCAGCTGGTTTCCTGCGCGTTCGGCCCAGGCACTGATGATGCCGGCATGGCTTTCCAGGCAGGCCTCCAGCTCGAACAACGAAGGAATTCCGGCGCCAGCCTCGCGCAACGTGGCCAGCAGGTCGATACCCGAGGGGCGCGGTGCGTCCATGCGGAACAGGCGGCCGATGTCGCCTGCATTGCCGAACTCACCGCGCATCACATCACGCCGGTGGATCACGCCGCCACCCACGCCGTGGCCGACATACAGCAGCAGCGCCGAAGCGCAGTCGCGGATCAGACCGCTGTCGTAATACTCCGCCAACGCCGCCAGGGTTGCATCGTTCTCCACCCACACCGGGAAGCCGAAGTAGTCTTCGAAGAACTGGTCGTTGTCGATGTCGCGCCAGCCATGCAGCCAGTCCACCGCGTGCCGGCGTGCCGGACCGGTTTCGACCACGGGCCCCGGAACGGCCACGCCGAGGCCCAGAAAGCGCGCGCGCATCAGTCCGGTGCTGCTGGTGAGGCTGCGCAGGCGCTGGTCCACGCAATGGACGAAATCGAGGGGATCTGCGCTGTCGAATGCGGTGGCATCGCGGGCGATGACCTGGCCGGCGAAATCCACCAGTGCGATCTCCAGCCAACCGGGATGCACCGTGGCACCGGCGGCATAGCCGCCCCGACCGGACAGCGCCAGTGGCACCGAGGGACGGCCGCGCTGGCCATCGGACAGTTGTCCCTGTTCCTCGATCACTTCCAGCATCAGCAGTTCACGCGCCAGGCGGGTCAACGCGCCGTTGTGCATGCCCAGCTGGTGGGCGATGGTGATGCGGGGAACCGCGCCCATCGTGCGCAACAGCCAGATGATGCGCTTATGGTCGGCCTCCAGCGCGATCAGCGGCTTGCGGCGCAGCCGCGATGTCGGGGCCAGGCTCACGGGCGCAGGCCCTCGCTGCGTGCTGGAGGGATGGGCCAGGCCAATGCGGCCAGCGAAAGCAGGCTGCCGGCGGCGACCAGCGAGACCAGTGCGGCCGAGGTGCCCGGATCGCCCGCCTGTATACCGGGCAGCACTTCCCCCAGCAGCAACGAAGAGGCCGCGATGGATAGCTTCATGGTTCCAGTGAGCAGTGCAAAACAGCTGAGGTCATCGTCGCGTCCGCTATGGATGGCATGGCGACGGGCGATCAGCGCGGTGCGTCGCCACAGCACCAGGCCGACGCTGGCCACCGCCGTCCCGTGGGTCGCGGCACATGCAATCGCTATGGGCGTGGAGGGGATGGCCAGGTACACGCCAACGGCGGCGACGGCCAGCACCGACATCAGCGCGAGCATCCCGGTCTCGCTGTGCAGCGTTGAACGCAGGCGCAGGCAGAGCCAGGGGGCAACCACCATGCCCGCCACCATCGCGAAGGTCAGCGCTGCCCCATGTTCGGCGAAGGGGAACAGACGCCCTGCCAGGCCAACCAGCGCCGTCTCCGCCGCCGCGGCCAGCAGAACCGGCAGCAGCGCCGGCAGGGGCAGGGGCAGGGGCAGGGCAACGGCAGCGGGCGTCCTGGTTGCGGAGGGCCGTGAGGGCGTTGCGACGCAGGCCAAAGGAAGCGCAGCGGCCGCGATCAGCACGCCGATGATCATGCAGATCAGCAACGCGTTGCCACTGCCCTGGGACGCAGGCGTACCGACCACGCCGAACAGCGCCGAGGCAATGCACAGCTTGGAGATCGGCACCACCACGGCGCGGGTGGAGACATAGCCCATGGCCTCGTCCTCGTCACGGGGCAGCAAGGACGTCAGCGCGTTCTGGGCCACGTCGTAGACCGCATAGCAGGTACGGAACAGCAACGATGCGACCAGCAACGGCAGGAAGGCGGGCTCGGTTGCGTTGCCCGGGCTGAACAGCAGGCAGGCGCTGGCCGCCGTGCCGAGCCCGCCGATGAGCTGCAGGCGCAGGGCCAGGCGCTGCTGGTTGCGCATGCGGGTGAACACGGCGGCCAACAGCAGATCGAGCAGGCTGCTGTAGGACAATGAAATGGCCAGCAGCTGGCCGGTGTGGGCCGCCGGCAGCCCCAGCCGGGCGTGCAGGTGGTAGCCCAGCACCAGATCCACGAACGACCAGACCAGGGTGCGGGCAAAGTGGCCGGCGGCATAGAGGTGCTGTGGCGAGGGCTGCGCGTTCAACGCCGTGTACTGGGGGAGAAGAGCCGGAGATGCTGGATCGTTCTACTACCCCTGTGTGACACGGTCCTGACATGGCGGGTGGCCGGGCATTCAGCGAGTGGCTTGCACCGCCTGCCGCAGGCGCGCAGCATTCGCCCTGCTGCCCCCATCACGCGTCACGCAGCGCTTTCTTCACTGGAACGGAGCAACGTATGAAACTGTTGTCCGCTGTGTTGTTGTCTGCGCTTTCGCTCTCCGCCGTTCCGGCGCTGGCGGTGGAAGCTTCGTCCTCACCGCTGCTGGGGCGCTGGTCGCTGGATATCGCCACGTCTGCGCTACCCGAAGCGCAGCGCCCGAAGCACGTGGTGCTCGAGTTCAAGGACGCCGGTGCGGGTCGCTGGAGTTCACACGTGGACATCGTCCTGCACGATGGCAAGACCATGAAGTCCGACGGCATGCTGGCGCTGGACGGCACGCCGGGGTCCTTGTCCGGTACTTACGGCGCGGACAAGGCCAACCTGAAACTGCCGGCGCCGAACACCCTGGTGATGCAGCTGGTGGACCACGGCACGCCGGCCTCCACCCGCATCTATACCGTGGCGGCCGACCGTACGACGATGACCGAGACCAAGGCGTTCTACGGTCACGATGGTACCCCGATCCTGCAGACCAATCTGTTCAAGCGGATACCGTAGCGGCGACGCCTGCACCACGCCCGCACAGCGGGCGTGGTGAATGCAGCAGCCTTATACCGCAGCCGGGTCGCGCTTGCCGGTGTCGATGCCGTACCTGTCGATGGCCTCCTGCATCCGCGAGCGTTCGATGCGACCTTCGTCAGCCAGTGATTTCAGGGCGGCCAGCACGATGAAGTGGCGATCCACTTCGAAGAAAGTGCGCAGCGATTCACGTGTATCGGAACGGCCGAAGCCATCGGTGCCGAGTGAGGTGAAGCGGCGGTCGTTGATGAAGGGACGGATCTGGTCGCCTACGATCTTCATGTAGTCGGTGGCCACCACCACCGGGCCTTCATGGCCCTGCAGGCACCGCTGCACGTAGGGTACGCGTGGCTCCTCGGCCGGATGCAGCAGGTTCCAGCGTTCGGCGGCCAGGCCGTCGCGGCGCAGTTCGGTCAGGCTGGTGGCGCTCCAGACATCGCTGGCGACGCCGAAGTCCTGCTGCAGCAGTTCTGCTGCGGCTTCCACTTCGCGCAGGATCGAGCCGCTGCCCATCAGCTGCACGCGTGGCTGCGAGGCTGTATCGGCGGCTGCCGGATGCAGCAGATACAGGCCCTTCAGGATGCCCGCTTCCACGCCCTCCGGCAGTGCCGGCTGCGGGTAGTTTTCGTTGAGCACGGTGATGTAGTAGTAGATGTCTTCCTGGTCGACATACATGCGGCGCAGGCCGTCATGGATGATCACCGCCAGCTCGTAGTTGTAGGTCGGGTCGTAGGACACGCAGCTCGGAATCACCGACGACAGCACGTGGCTGTGGCCGTCATCGTGCTGCAGGCCTTCGCCCATCAGCGTGGTGCGGCCCGACGTGGCACCGAGCAGGAAGCCGCGGGTACGCGCATCGGCAGCGGCCCAGGCCAGGTCACCGACACGCTGCAGGCCGAACATCGAATAGAAGATGTAGAACGGAATCGTGGCCAGGCCGTGGTTGCTGTAGGCGGTGCCGGCGGCGATCCACGAACAGATCGCACCGGATTCATTGATGCCTTCCTGCAGGATCTGGCCGTCCTTGGCTTCCTTGTAATAGCTCAGCTGGCCGGCATCCTGCGGGGTGTACAGCTGGCCCAGGTAGGAGTGGATGCCGATCTGGCGGAACAGGCCTTCCATGCCGAAGGTGCGCGATTCATCGGGCACGATCGGAACCACCAGCTTGCCCAGTTCCGGGTCTTTCAGCAGGCTGGTTAGGATGCGCACGAAGCCCATGGTGGTGGACTGGCCGCGATCGCCGCTGCCCTGCAGCTGGGTGTTGAAGATCGACAGCGGTGGCAGTGGCAGCGGATCGACCTTGGCCAGGCGCGCCGGCAGCTGCCCACCCTGGATGCGGCGGCGCTCGGCGAAGTAGGTGGCCTCGGCGCTGCCGGGTTCCGGGCGCAGATAGGGCATCTCCTCCAGCTGGTCGTCGCTGACCGGCAGGTTGAAGCGGTCGCGGAAGGCGCGCACCGCATCGGCGCTCATCTTCTTCAGCTGGTGGTTGATGTTCTGGCCTTCGCCGGCTTCGCCCATGCCGAAACCCTTGACCGTCTTGGCCAGGATCACTGTCGGCCGGCCGCGGGTGTTCACCGCCTGCTGGTAGGCGGCGTACACCTTCTGCGGATCGTGGCCACCACGTGCCAGCGCCCAGATGTCGTCGTCGCTCATGTGCGCGACCCGCTCCAGAAGCTCGGGATAGCGGCCGAAGAAGTGCTCGCGCACGTAGGCGCCGCTCTGCGACTTGAAGGTCTGGTAGTCGCCGTCCACGCATTCCATCATGCGCTGGCGCAGCAGGCCGTTGTGGTCGCGGGCCAGCAGGTCGTCCCAGCCGCTGCCCCAGATCAGCTTGATCACGTTCCAGCCGGCCGCGCGGAAGGTGCCTTCCAGTTCCTGGATGACCTTGGCGTTGCCGCGTACCGGACCGTCCAGGCGCTGCAGGTTGCAGTTGACCACGAACACAATGTTGTCCAACCGCTCGCGGCCAGCCAGGGAAATTGCCGCCAGCGATTCGGGCTGGTCCATTTCGCCGTCGCCGAGGAAGGCCCAGACCTTGCGGCCCTGGTGTTCTTTCAGGCCGCGGTATTCCAGGTAACGCATGTAGCGCGCCTGGTAGGCAGCGGTCAGCGGGCCCAGCCCCATCGATACGGTGGGGAACTGCCAGAACTCCGGCATCAGGCGCGGGTGTGGATACGAGGACAGGCCTTCGCGGCCGGCTTCGCGGCGGAAGTTGTCCATCCGTGCCGGATCGATGCGGCCCTCCACGTACGCGCGGCCGTAGATGCCCGGCGCCGAATGGCCCTGGATGTAGATCATGTCGCCGTCGAAGGTGTCGGTGCGGCCACGGAAGAAGTGATCGAAGCCGACGTCGTACAGCACCGCCGCGGACTGGTAGGTGGCGATGTGGCCGCCGACGTTGGAATGCTTGCCGGCACGCAGCACCATCACCATCGCGTTCCAGCGGATCATCGCATTCAGGCGGCGCTCGATGGCCAGGTCACCCGGGTAGGCCGGCTGGCGTTCGGGCGGGATGGTGTTGACGTAGGCAGTCCAGGCACGGGTATGCAGGTCGCCGTGCTGCTGCGCGTCCAGATCGCTCAGCTGGTCGATCAGGTAGTGCGCGCGCGGCCGGCCGCCGGCCTGCATCACCGCCTCCAGCGATTCACGCCACTCCTGGGTTTCCAGTGGGTCGGTATCGAAGGGAATGAGGGCTTGGTTCATGGCTGTCTCCAGAGGGCGCCGGTCGGACTTCTGCCTGGGCGACAACACCGGCAGGGCGCACAGCACTGGAGCGGGGTCGCAACGGCGGGGGCCGTGACGCGAAGGGCGACCGTGGCGGCCACCGAGAAGACAAGCGTAGGCCTGCCCCCCGGGCTTCGGTAGGCGGGCGGGGCTTGGGTCTCTGGCAAGCAAGGGTTGGTGCCGTGCGCCGTATCATGGTCGGACGCGTTGGGCACGGCCGCTGATCAGGCCGGGAACAGCCCAGGCAGGAACATCGGGATGATCGCCACGCCGACGCCCAGCAGGCACCAGGCGACAATGGGCAGCCAGCGCGCCAGGCGTTGGGCGGGTTCCGGTGCGCGACGGCCGCCGATCCACAGCAGCAGCGTGAGCACGCCCAGTGCGTAGGCGAGGGCGACGATCACCGGATGCACATGGATGACCCGGCTGGGCGGCTACATCTGCTGCTGGTAGGTGGTGGTGTGGGCGACCAGCAGCAGGAACAGCAGGCTGCTGAGGGTGTTGATGGCGGTGCGTGCGTTGATGGGAGCACTCCTTGTGCTTGCTGCCGGGACAGTGCAGGGGCGGCATTCTAGCGGCTGCCTGCCGGAGGTTGAAACGCCACTGTCATCGATGGCGGTCACCCTGCGGGGCTTTCCAGCCTTGGGGTGGTTGGCCGGCCGTGAACAGCGTGAGGATCTGGGAGAAGAGCTACGCGTTGCGGCGACGACTGCTGCGTGGCTTCTTCCTGCGCCGCGGTTCGGCCAGCGAGGATGCCGAAGACCTGGCGCAGGAGGTTTACCTGCGGCTGCTGCGCAGCACCGGCGAGGATGCCGATGCGGTCGAGAACCCGGAAGCCTACCTGTTCACCGTGGCGGCCAACCTGGCGCGCGAGCATGCGCGCGCGCGGTCGTCGCTGCCGCCGCTGGAAGATGTCGATCTGCTGGCCGAAGTGCTGAAAAGCGAAGAAGACATCGAAGGCGAATTCGAGCGTGCGCAGCGCTGGAACGATATCCGCACCACCATCGCACGACTGCCTGCAACCACGCGGCGGGTGATGGAGCTGCATTACCGCGATGGGCTGGATTGCCCGGCAATCAGCCAGCAGCTGCAGGTGTCGGTGCACATGGTGCGCAAGCACATCGGCAAGGGGCTGGAGGCCTGCAGGAAGGCGCTGGGCGCCAGGGAGCACACATGAACCGGAACTCTTCGCCCGTGGCCGACGACACGCTCGCCTGCGAGGCCATGGACTGGTTCCTGCGCAATCGTGACGGAACACTGGGCGAGGCCGAGCGGGTTGCGTTTCTGGACTGGATGAAGCGCTCGCCGGAGCACGTGCGCGCCTATATGCACGCCCTCGCGCTGCACCGGCAGGTCGGTGAGGCGCTGCAATCGCCGTTGCCTGAAGAGGCGCCGGTGCCGCCACGGCAGGCAGCCGCCAAGGTGGTGCCGCTGTTCGGTAGCGCGCACGCGCCGCCGCGCGTTGCGCCGCATCGCGGTCGCGTGCGCTGGTGGGTGATGGCCGCCGCAGCCTGTATCGCCCTGCTCGGTGTGGGCCTGGTTCCGCAGCTGATGCCCACCGAGCAGCTGTACAGCGCCGACCATGGTGAACTGCGTGAGCTGGTGCTGCCCGACCAGACCCAGGTGCGGCTCAACGCGGACAGCCGCCTGCGGGCACGCATGGGCTGGTTCAGCCGCCGAGTGGAGCTGCTGCAGGGCGAGGCCACGTTCGACATCGCTCCTGACCGGCGGCCCTTCGAGGTACAGGTGAACGGGTTGCAGATCCGCGATATCGGCACGGTGTTCGATGTGTCCCGACGGTTGCAGGGCACGCGTATCGGCGTGGTTTCCGGCGAGGTGGAGGTATGGAGCCAGGGTGCGGATGCCCGACGTCTTGCGCAACTGGGCGAAGGCCGGGTGGTGCAGGTCGACGCGCGCAGCCATGCGGTGGAGTCGCTGGATGTACCGTTGTCGATGCTGCTGGACTGGCAGCAACGCAAGGTGTCCTTCCTGGATGAGCGGCTGGACGAGGTAGCCGCTGCCTTCAACCGGCACAACCAGGTACAGGTGCGCGTGCTGGACGAAGGCGCGGCATCGGCACGGTTGTCGGGCAGTCTCGATGCGCATCGCATCGGTGCGCTGCAGGCCTTCCTCGAACGCGACCCGCGTTTCGTGGTGAGGCGCGAAGGCGACACCGTGCGGGTTGGCAGTCGCTGAGGCCGACGTGGCCGTGGACTGTCAGAAAAAATTCATCGAATCCGCGTTCTCCACTTCGGTGGATGCGGGCTCTTACTTGGGAGAAGCCGCTGCCGAGCTACGCAGCGGCGCCTGCTGCCTTCTCTCTTCCAAGGACCCGTGATGCGCAACACGCTCTACCTGTCGATCATCCTCGCCCTGTCTCCCTGCAGCGTGCCGCTGGCGGTCGCGGCCACTGCCGATGGCCTTGAGGCCCGCGTTTCGGCGCCGATCGCGGCGCAGCCGTTGGCACGTGCACTGGAGCAGTTGTCGCGCAGTTCCGGGGTGCAGTTCCTGTATTCGGGCAGTGGAGAAGTGCACATGGCCGGCGCGGTGCCGCGCGGTGCCAGCGTCAAGCAGGCGCTGGACGCGCTGCTGGCAGGGACCGGTCTGGGCTACACCGTGGTCGATGGCAACGTCATCGCCATCGATCCAGCGCCCGCACGCAACGAGCCGAAGTCGGCCGCGCCGAGGCCGCGCGAGGCCGAGGCGGTGGTCGCGCCGACCCTGGACACCGTCAAGGTGATTGCCGCGCACGAGGTGATCGACCAGAAGAAGACCTCGCCGGTGATCAAGGATTCGGTGGTCTACGACGAGATGGACAGCTACGGCGACGAGACTCTGGCCGAGAGCCTGATGGCCGCTCCAGGCCTGAGCGCGGTGGAGGATGCCGGTGAGCCACGTTACGTGACCGTGCGCGGCGTACAGGCCAACCTCAACTACACCACCATCGATGGCATCGCGATTGCCAGCGTGGGAGGCAGTGGCTCCGGCGAGCGCATGAACAACCTGCAGCTGATTCCCAGCGACATCGGCACCCGTACCGACATCTACAAGAGCTTCAGTGCGGAGCAGGCACCGGATGCGATCGGCGGCGTGATCGACATCATCAGCCGCAGTGCTTTCGACCGGTCCGGCAAGTACGTGTTTGCCGATGTGGCAGGCATCTATTCCACCGCCGAGACCAACGTCGAGCGCAGCGCTGGCGGCAACCACGAGACCCTGGGTCACTTCGGCAAGAGCGCCAAGATGGTGTTCTCCAACCAGTTCGGCGCCGACCAGGAATTCGGCATCGTTGCGGTGGCGCGCTATGAACAGCGCTCGCGCAACAGCGTCAAGCGCTGGGTGGAGTCGAACTACTACTACAACGATGCTGGCAAATACCTCACTGACGGTACCACGGGTCCGGACGAGGCCAAGGGCTGGAACGGGCTGCGTGCGCCTGGCAACTTCAGCACCGGCACCTATACCAACTTCATCACCAACTTCGGCGGCTCTGCCAAGCTCGAGTGGAAGCCCTCGGATGATCCGTTCTACGCATCGCTGCTGCTGTACTCGTACCGGTTCTACGAGAACTCGACGATGAACAAGACCGATCTGTACGGCAATGCCAAGTTTCCGATCCGTAACCAGACCGGGGACAGCGGCACCACCCAGATCAACAGCATCTACATCAAGAACCGGCACGACCGCTGGGACCGCAACAACCGCGGTGCCATCGCCAGCTTCAACTGGGATATCGGTGATCGCTCGCGGCTGACCCTGCGCGGTGGCCACACCGAAGAGACCTTCCACAACAACCAGGTCTACTGGGGTGTGCGCGCCTACCCAAGCAATCTGTTCGTCGACTACGAGAACGACAGCCACGGGTTCCCCAACGCGGTGGCGGTTTCCGATTCCAGCCTGCTGACCAGCTCCGCGTTCAAGCTCAATCCGGCGCAGGCCTATGTCTCCCCGCGCGATGCCAAGGAGAGCATCGACAACCTGCGCGCGGATTTCAGCTACAACATCGACGCCGATGCGCGTGGCTTCGGCCTGGCCACCGGCGCCGAGTACCGCCATCTGAAGATCTGGCAGGACATCGACTTCGACTACTTCAAGAGCAATGCCACGCTCAACGATTACCTGTATCCGGGTTCGACGCTGCTGGGCAGCGTGCCGGGCTTCCCGCTGGTCGACAACCGCAAGTGGAACGAGGAACTGCTGCCGAAACTTGGCAGCAACAATGCGGCGTATCCGAATGCCAACTTCACCAGCGACTACAAGTATGTGGAGGACATCACCAATGCCTATGTATCCGCGCACTACGCCTGGGACCGGTTGCTGCTGATCGGCGGCCTGCGCTACGACCACACCCGCTTTGATGCCTACAGTCCATTCAGCGACGATGGTGGCACCACCTATACCTCTGCCTTCCGAACGACCAGCGGTGGCTACAACAATCTGCTGCCCTCGTTGAACGCAACCTTCAAGCTCACCGAGGACCAGCGCCTGCGCTTCTCCGCCAGCCGCACGCTGGGCCGGCCGGCGCCGAGCAACATCGCCCAGGCCACCAGCACCAGTTGTGGCGATGACGAGGAGGGCAGGGGCTTCTGCACCATCAAGCAGGGCAATGCCGATCTGCAGCCGCGACGTTCCACCAACATCGACCTGGCGTGGGACCTGTACTTCAACGGCAACAACGGCCTGGTCTCGGTGGCGCTGTTCGACAAGGTGATCAAGGACGACATCTACACCCTGACCACCTTCGAGAACGTGGGTGACACGCGCTACCGGGTGACCCAGCCGATGAACACCGATGAGTCCACGCTGCGCGGCGTCGAGTTCGCGGTGGCCAACCGCAACCTGCAGTGGGGCCGCCAGCGCTTCGACATGTACTTCAACGCCACGCGGCTGGAAGGCCAGACCAACTACCGCATCAGTGATGGCACCGAGCGCCGCCTGGACCGCCTGCTGTACCAGCCGGACTGGTCGCTCAATGGCTCGGTGATCTGGCGCATGCCGTGGAAGAGCGCGCAGCTGCGTTTGTCCGGCACCTACCGCAGCAGGATGCTGGTCGACTTCGGCGACACCCAGTGGCTGGATTCCTACTACGACCCGTACATGACCTTCAACATGGGCTTCAGCCACAAGGTCAGCAAGCACGTGACGCTGAAGTACGAAGCCAAGAACCTGTTCAACACCCAGCCGACCTACAGCACCGGCCCGAACGGGCGCTTCCGTACCGAGATCGACGACTACGGCCGCTTCTTCTACTTCCACATCATCTACAACTGAGGGCGCAGCCGTGGAGACAATCAATCGCAGGCGATTCCTGGCCCTGGCCGGCCTCTCTGCCGCCGGTGCCTGGATGGGCATGGCGGACGCGCTGGCCGCGCAGACCGATGCCACCGCGCTGAACCCGCGCAATCTGCTGGCGTCGCCGCGGTTCGCCAGCACGCCGTTCACCCTGGGCGTGGCCTCGGGTGATCCCTCGGCCGATGGCATGGTGCTGTGGACGCGCCTGGCGACCGAACCGCTGGTGTTCGGCGGTGGCATGCCGACCCGGCCGATGGCGGTCGAGTGGCAACTGGCAGCAGACGATGGCATGCGCAAGGTGGTGCGCCAGGGTTCGGCAATGGCGCATCCCGAACTCGGCCACGCCGTGCACGTGGAGCTGGACGGATTGGCGCCCGGACGGCCCTACTGGTACCGCTTCACCGTAGGCGGCCACGCCAGTGCGGTCGGTTGTACCCGCACGCTGCCCGAAGCCACGGCCGCAGTGGATCGCGTGCGCTTCGCGGTGGCCGGTTGCCAGCACTACGAAGAAGGCCACTACACCGCGTGGCGGCGCATCGCCGAGGAACCGCTGGATTTCGTCTTCCACTACGGTGATTACATCTACGAAGGCGAAAGCCAGCCGGGCCTGCGGAAGATGAACGGCCAGCCGTTCACCAACCTGCGCAACCACGTCGGCCCGCAGATCTACACGCTGGATGATTACCGCCGCCGCTATGCCCAGTACAAGAGCGATCCCGACCTGCAGGCCGCGCATGCGGCGGCACCGTGGTTCGTCACTTTTGACGACCATGAAGTGGACAACAACTGGGCCGGTGCCGAAGACCAGGATGACACGCCCAGCGAAGTGTTCCTGCTGCGTCGCGCACAGGCGTTCCAGGCCTACTACGAGAACATGCCACTGCGTCGCTCGGCATTCCCGCGCGATGGCCACATGCAGATGTACCGACGCGCACGCTACGGCACGCTGATGGATCTGCACCTGCTCGACACCCGCCAGTACCGCAGCAAGCAGGTGAACATGGCGTTGCGTGAGGAGGTGGAATCGCCAGAGCGCAGCATTGTGGGGGTGAAGCAGGAGCGCTGGCTGTTCGACGGCCTGGCCGATGCCGCACCACGCTGGCACACGATCGCCCACCAGGTGGCACTGGGCAACTACATGCGCGAGAAGGACGGCGTGGTGCAGTCGTCCGACGACCAGTGGTCAGGCTATCTGGACAGCCGCCGGCGCCTGCTTGACCACATCCAGAAGGTGGGCTTCGGCAACGTGGTGACCGCCTGCGGCGACGCGCATCGCCACTATGCCAGCGATCTGGTGCAGGACCACCGTGACTCGGGCGTGATCTCCAGCGAGTTCCTCGCCACGTCGATCACTTCCGGCGCCGATGGCCAAGGTGTGGACGCGTATGCCAGGAACCAGCTTGCGCACAGCCCCTATCTGAAGGCGACCACCGACAAGCGTGGCTACGTGCTGTGCGATGTCACCCGCGATGCGTGGATCGGCGACATGAAGACGCTGGATACCGTGATGCAGCCGAATGGCGCGGTGCAGAGCTGGAAGCGCTATGCGGTGGAGCATGGCCGGCCGGGGCTGCAGGAGACCTGAATGTACCGGTCTACCCTGTAGAGCCGAGCCCATGCTCGGCTGCTCTTCGATAGCTGACCGGAAAAGCAGCCGAGCATGGGCTCGGCTCTACAGAGATCCTTCAATCGTGCTCGAAGCGCAATGGCTCGCTGCCCATCGCCGGATCACTGGTGCCGGGGCGCCCATCCTCGGCGCGGCCGGCCAGGCGCAGGGCACTGTCGCCCGCACCGACGAGCAGGTCGTACCAGCCTGCGGTGGGCGTTGCGTCCCACGCCAACGCGGTCTCTGCATGTGCGGGCAGCACCAGCGTCTGCTCGGGCATATGCCCGGCATAGGCGCCAGGCTGCACACGCACCTGCTGCGCGCTGTCACCCAGATTGTGCAGGCGGAGCCGCAGTTGGCCATCCGCACGATCGGTTGAAGCCTGCACGGCAGGACCCGTGGCCGCTCCCTGGAAGTGGCGGTGGAAGCCGTTCGGGCCCAGCAGCCACAGGTCATAGCGACCCTGGGCGTCCAGCGGCCAGCGCTCGCGCAGCGGCATGCCCGGCAGCAGCGTGTAGCGGCGTGGCACCGCATCCAGCCGCAGCCGGTCGTAAACATGCAGCACTGCTGCTGCGCCTTCGCAGGACAGCGCCAGATCCACACCCGAGGCGTCGACAGCGGCAATCGATGCCTGCGGCCGGTAGGGCAGGGCACGCGCCGGGCGCACACCGCTTTCCTGTTTCGCCGGCTTCAGTCCCTCGGGCAACGCGGGCACGGTGCGTCCCGGCAGGGCGGCGGCACGCGCGGCCACCGCGCTCACGTCCGGCAGGCCGCGTACGAACGGGCGGGTATCGCGCTGGGCGAAGTCGAAAGCGTTGCTCAGGTCACCGCAGACCGCGCGGCGCCACGGCGAGATGTCCGGTGCGGCCACACCGAAGCGACGTTCGATCAACCGTATGACCGAGGTGTGGTCGTACACCTGCGAATCGACCCAGCCACCGCGGCTCCACGGCGAGATCACATACAGCGGCACGCGCGGACCCAGCCCATATGGGCGGCCACGCAGTTCGGCGAGGTCGTACTTCTCGTCGCCCGGTGCCGGATGGTGGTGGTACTCGCCCTCGGTACTGACCGAAGACGCACCGGCCCAGCCGGTGCCCAGCGGTGAAGGCGGTGCCGGTGGCGGCATGTGGTCGAAGAAGCCGTCGTTCTCGTCGAACATCAGCAACAGCGCGGTGCGGCTCCACACCTCTGGATCGGCGGTCAGCGCGTCCAGCACGCGCGCGGTAAAGGCCGCGCCCTGGGCGGGGCTGGAGGGGCCGGGATGCTCGCTGCCGGCCGCGTCGGCGATGATGAAGCTGACCTGCGGCAGGCGCCCACCGATCACGTCCTGGCGCAGCTGCGCCAGGCCACGGGTGCTGACGCCG
This sequence comes from Stenotrophomonas sp. GD03877, assembly GCF_029840555.1. Taxonomy (NCBI): domain Bacteria; kingdom Pseudomonadati; phylum Pseudomonadota; class Gammaproteobacteria; order Lysobacterales; family Lysobacteraceae; genus Stenotrophomonas; species Stenotrophomonas sp. GD03877. Next base: position 29,465 of record NZ_JAOCCT010000043.1, read on the forward strand.
CGTGCGCGCAACTGCGGGTCATGCCCCGGCGCGGCGCGATGGGCCTGGCGGAATACCTCGAAACCGGCCAGCGGGTTGTCGGTGAAGTTGTCGGCCATGTCCTGGTAGATCTGCCAGGACACGCCGGCGTTCTGCAGGCGCTCGACATGGCTGGTCCAGCGGTACGACGCCGGGTGCCCGCCCTGTTCGGGGAAATTGTCGTGCGAGTTGGCGATCACCGGGCCGCCAGCACGCGCGTGTGCATCATTGTGGCCGGTCCACAGGAACACCCGGTTCGGGTTGGTGCCGGCCTGCATCGCGCAGTGGTAGGCGTCGCAGATCGTGAAGGCATCGGCCAGGGCGAACTGGAACGGCAGGTCGCTGCGCTGGAAGTAGCCCATCGAGTGGTTCTGCTTGGCCTTCGGCCATTGCCCCATGCGCCCGTGGTCCCAGGCACGCTGTGCGTCCGGCCAGGTGTGCGGTGTGCCCTCCACCCGCATGTAGCCGAAGTGCGCGGCGGTATCCAGCGGGAACGGTGCGATCGCGCGCTGGCCGCTGGCATCGGGTTGCAGCCACAGGCTGCGGGTGCGGCCGCTGGCCTGCAGCGCCGGCGCAGGGGCCACGAAGCGGTCGCCGAAACCACGTACCCCCGGCAGCGTGCCGAAGTAGTGGTCGAACGAACGGTTCTCCTGCATGAACACCACGATGTGCTGCAGGTCTTCCAGGCTGCGCGTCTGCGCGGCGGGGGCGATCGCTGCTGCCCGGGCAATGCTGGGCAGCAGCGGGGAAAGGCCGGCGGCAACGCCGGCCTGCAACAACCGGCGTCGGCCGATATCAGTCACGGGCTCACTCACAGGTCCACGCGGAAGGAGATGCCGACGGTGCGCGGGGCGCCGATGAAGGCATTGTCGCGGCCGTCCACCCCTGCAAGATACCGCTTGTCGGTGAGGTTGCTCACCACCAGGTTGGCGCCCATGCCCTTCAGGCGTGGCGACAGCCCCTGCAGGTCGAAGCCGATGTTGGCGTTGAACACGGTGGCGGAGGGCAGCTTGTTGACGTTGGCGGCATCGAGGTAGCGCGTGCCCAGGTAACGGCCGGACAGGCCGAAGTTCCAGTTCGCGCCCTGCCAGTCGGCCGACAGCACCAGGGTGTTTTCCGGCTGGCCGATCACCTTGGCGCCGTCGACGATGCCCAGCTGGGTATCGCGTGCTGCATCGCCACTGCCCAGGTACTTGGAGCGGTTGTAGGTGTAGGCGGCGTTGAGCCGCCAGCCGTTGTCCCAACCATAGCCGAACGCGGCTTCCAGGCCGTTGCTTTCCACGCCGCCGAAGTTCTCGTAGACACCATCGGTCTCGCCCAGGTAGTCGATGCCACTGACGAAACCTGCCGGCAGATAGACGATGCGGTTGTCGAACTTGATGTTGTACAGCGTGACCGAGGCGGTCAGCGGCCAGCGGCTGATGCGCATGCCCACTTCGATGTTGTCGGCGGTTTCCGGTTCGACGTTGCGGAAGCGCTGCGGGTCGGTCTCACCGAGCACACCGGACGGGATGGCGGCGAAGTTCTGCGAGAAGCCGGCGAACAACTCCATGCCTTCCACGCCTGGCGCCCAGGTGAAGCCGGTGGACAGCAGCGGATCGGACCTGGAATCGGAGGTCACGTGCTCGCTGGCACCGATCACGCGGCGGCGCGACTGGTCGACGAAGAACTGCTTCACGCCCAGGCGCGCGCTGAACGGACCGAAGCGGGCCACGTCCTCGACGTAGTACATCTGCTCGTCGACCTTGTACTTGTCCTCGAACTGCACCCAGTACGGCTGGTGGTCGAAGTCGATGCTCTGGCCGACAGCGAGCAGGCGATGCCAGTCGCGGCGCGCCGAACGGTCCAGCTTCTCCACCCACAGGCCGCCACGGATGGTGTTGTCGACCGCGCCGAAGGTCTGTCGCCACTCGACGTCGGCGGTCACGCCCATGCGGTCGTTGTCGTAGTGGGTATGGCGATACGACTGCGCGCCCAGCACATTGCCGGCGTAGCAGTTCGGATCGTACTCGGCGGTGAAGCCCCGCCGCGGCGTGCAGCTGGCCAGGCGCTGTGCGGCGCTGCCATCGGGATTGACGAAGAAGATCTGGCCACGGTTGCTGCCGCCGTACACGGTTTTTCCACCGATGTACTCCGACTCGGGGCGGCCCGCGCCATCGTCGTTGACCTGCGCCAGGTACGGCGGCAGCCAGTCGCCGCGGCCCTGCATGCGGTGGCCATAGGCGGCCACCGAGGCTTTGAAACCATTGCCGCCGTCAAAGGCCGCACGCAGGTAGCCGAAGGTGTTCTCACGCAGGGCACGTGAACCGGAGCGGTAGTTCTGGTCCAGGTAGGGAATGCCGGTGAGGGTGCCGACCAGGTTGTCGCGCTCCGGGTTGGTTGCGAAGCCCTTCGGCGAAACACTGGTGTATTCGGGCTCGTCGGCATCGTTGTAGGACAGGTAGCCGGTCAGCGTCCAGCGATCCAGTTCGGTGATGAACTTGCCGGCGATGTGGTCGTTGCTGGCGTGGCCGGTGCCATCGATCCAGTCGTGCACCTTCGACGAGGAGGCACTGACCCAGGCGCGGGTGTGGCCGCCGAGCTGGCCGGTGTCGTAGCGCACGTAGTACTTGCGTGCCTCGTTGTCACCGGCGCCGACTACGAAGCGCAGGCGGCTGTCCTGCAGCGGGTCGCTGGTGAGGAAGTTGAGCGTGCCGCCCAGCGCCTCGTTCGAGCGCGAGGAGATATCAGCGGTGCCCTGGCTGACCTCCACCGTCTCCAGGTCGAGGGTGTCGATGTAGCGGTTGGCCAGCGAACCGCCACCGTAGCCGGAGCCGCCGTTGGGCAGGCCGTCGATGGTGGTGCCGATCTGCTGCGTATCGCGATTGGTGACGAAGCCGCGCATGCTGATCTGCGTGCCCCATACCGAAGAACCCGTGGCATCGGCTTCACTGACCACCACGCCGGGTACTTCGTTGAGCGCGTCGTTGACGCTGCTCATCACGGTCTGCCGGTTCAGCGTTTCCGCGCGCACCGAGGTCTTGGCGTAGCTGGTGGCCTGGCCGATTACCTGTACCTGGTCCAGGGTACGGGCATCACTGCTGCGCGCTTGGCCCGTATCGCCCTGCGGTGCTTCGGCCAGGGCGTCCAGGGCGGGGGCGATCAGCAGGGCCAGCAGCGAGACACGGGGAAAACGCGCAATTGTTCGCATCGAAACCGGACCTTCAGAGGGAGGAAACCCCGGAGTGTCGGCAGCGCCAATGACATCGGCATGACGTGGCAGCGCAGGAACGATGGCACTGTGGGGGCGGTCACGGCCTTCGGGTATGCTCGGCGCTTCAATGGACCTGAGGTGGTGGCGATGCAGAAGCGATCGAAGATCTGGCTGGGCGGTGCAGCCCTGGTGTTGCTGGCAGGATGCAACGGGGCGCCCTCGGATGGAGAGGTGGCACCGCCTGCGCCAGCCACGGCGGATGAGACCGCAGCAGCGGCCGCCGCCCCAGTCGGTTCAACAGCCGCCGCCGATGGCGCCGCACTCACCGACCGTGAGGGCAAGGCTGTGCCGCTGGTGTCCTTCGACCCAGCCAGCGTGCCGCTGAGCGACGCCCCGCTGGGCAAACTGCCGTTCTTCAGCTTGCCGCAGGGCTATGCGTCGCAGAACGCCCACCCACGCGCCTGGGCGCGCTTCCCGTTCCGGATGGGCAACGGCGTGCATTGGGTGGAAGGCCCGAGCTGGTCGGCACGTATCGTGACCGACGGCGATGGCGCACCGGACAAAACGTTTTCCGCACTGGAAGTGCAGCGCAACTTCGACGGTGTGATCACCGCCGCCGGCGGCCGCAAGGTTTTCGAAGGCGCGCTGCTGCGCGACATCTACTACGGCCCGCAGCTGGAAGGCGAGATCGGAGGTGGTTTCATCGATGCGGTGAACGGTGAGCAGGAAGCTCCCACTACGGTGTACGTGCTGCGCCAGGCCAATCGCACCGTGTGGGTGCAGCTGGCAGTGGACAGCAATGGCGCTGGACTGGTGGTCGTGGATGAAGTGCCGTTCAAGGCCACCGCGCAGTGGTCGGACAGCTTCCCGCACCTGTCCCCGCCGGCCGGTTATCGTGACCGGAACAAGCCCGAGCAGCGTGATTTCGATGCCTTCCCGTTCTGGACCGGCGATCAGTTCGAACAGGTTGAGGGCCGCACCTTCGCTGCCGATTTCGACAAGGGCGAGCGCGAGTACTCGATGCATGAAGTACGTCGCAACCTGCAGGCGATGATGGCCCAGGTCAACGGCACCAAGGTGTTCGAGGGGCGCATCCCGCACGAAGCGGCCGAGGGCGTGCCGAAGCAGGTGCAGTCGTCCTACGGCAATGCGGCCAGCTACAGCTGGGACAACTACGACACCGTGGTCTACCGTGTCGATCTGGCTGATGGTCGCCAGGTGTGGGTGCACGCGCGCCTGGAATACCTCAGCGCAGGCTGGGTGGTGGCCGAGCGCAAGGGCTTCACCCAGACCGCGGCGCTGCTGCCGGCCGATGCGTTGAAGAAGAAGCTGGACAGCGACGGCCGCGTGGCGATCCAGGTCAACTTTGCCACCGACAAGGCGCAGATCCTGCCAACGTCCGAACCACAGCTGGCGCAGGTGCTGGACCTGCTGCGTGCCGATCCCTCGCTGAAACTGTCGATCGAAGGTCACACCGACAACAGCGGTGCCGCGGCACGCAACCGTAGCCTGTCGGAGGATCGCGCGGCCTCGGTGGTGGCCGCGCTCACCGCAAAGGGCATCGCCGCCGACCGCCTGCAGGCGGCCGGCTTCGGCGCCGACAGGCCGGTGGCCGACAATGGCAGCGAGGAAGGCAAGTCGCGCAATCGCCGGGTCGAGCTGGTCAAGCGCTGACCCACGGGGTGCTCAGTATCGCGCGTCCTTGGGTTTCGGGTCGCGCGGCCAGTCCTTGGCCTTGTTGGCGAAGTCCGGCCGGGGCTGGTTGATGAAGTAGCTGGCGATGTCCACCGCATCCTGGTCGGGCATCGCCTGCTGGCCCAGTGGTGGCTCGCGGGTCACCGCCGGCGGCATGTTGTGCTTGACGAAACCGGCGGCCTTGTAGAGGCGTGCCATGCCGGCGCCGATGTTGAAGCTGTGGTCACCCCACAGCGGCGGGAAGGCGATGTCACCGCTGGCGTCGCGCCGGCCTTCGCCGTTGTCGCCATGGCATGCGGCGCACTGCACGGCGTACAGCGCCTGACCACGGATCGGGTCCGGGGTCAGCGTGCTGTCGATGGGCCCCTCACTGGGGGCGGCCACCTTTGCACCCTCTGGCACAGGACTGCTCAACCACGCCATGTAATCGAGCATCGCGCGCATCTGCGGCGAGTCCTTCGGCAGCGGTTTGCCGTTCATTGAACGCTGCAGGCAGCCGTTGATGCGCTCGGTCAGCCCGATCATCTTGCCCGGGCGCGGCATGTAGCGCGGATAGGCGCCGCCGCCGGTATTGAAGTAGTGATTGCCGAACGGCCGCTTGCCTTCGGCCATGTGGCACGAGTTGCAGTTCAGATCGTTGCCGACATTGTCCGGCAGCAGCCGTGCGGTCTCGTTGAGGATGCGGCGGCCGAGCATCACCGATTCGGCATTGCCGAGCCCGGCGATCTCTTCGGCGCTGGGTGCGTGGTAGTGGCCGACCACCTTGCCCTGCGCATCGAGGATATCGATCGTGCTGGCCACGGCGGCATCCAGGTCCGGGTACAGGTGGCGATAGGCGAGGGTACCGGCGCCGACCAGCACCACGAGGCTGATCGCACTGCCGATCAGCAGGCGGGAACGCGTGCGCGAACGCTTCATTGTGCGGCCTCCTGCGGAACATAGTGCACCGGCTTGTCGCGCACCACCCGGCGCATGCGCGCCACGTCGACCTCGCTCACCGCGCTGGCCTGGTTGCCCCAGCTGCTGCGGATGAAGGTCAGGATCTGTGCCAGCTGCGCGTTCGGCAGCTGCTCGAAGCCCGGCATGGTGAAGGCCATGCGGTCATGCGGGGTATGCGGCGTGCGGCCGCCGATCAGGGTCACCTGCACCAGCGAGCTGGGGTCATCGGCGAACACGATCGAGTTGCCGGCCAGGGCCGGATAGACGCGGGGCATGCCGCGCCCGTCGGCACGGTGGCAGGCCTGGCAGTGCTCGGCATAGGCCAGCGAACCGGCGACACGATAGTCGCCGCTGCGCAGTGCGGCGGTGGTGGTGTCGGTACCGGGGGACCACTGCGCACTGCGGCCCTCACGCGCTGGCAGCTGCTTCAGGTAGCGGGCCATGGCCAGCAGGTCGGCGTCGGACAGGTACTGCGTGCTGTGCTCGACCACGTCGGCCATGCCACCGAAGGCCGCCGATCGATCGGTGCGACCGGTGCGCAGGAAGTCGACGATCTCGCCCTCGCTCCAGCTGGCCAGGCCGGTCGATTCATTGCGCAGGTTCTTCGCATACCAGCCTTCCAGCACCGAGCCGGACAGGAACTGGCGGCTGCCATCATCGGCCATCGCCTTTTCCTGGAACGCCAACCCACGTGGCGTGTGGCAGGCGCCGCAGTGGGCCAGGCCTTCCACCAGTTCGGCGCCGCGCTGCTGGCTGGCATCCAGCGACGGATCCGGGTTGAACGTGCGCGGGCGTGCGAACAGCAGCTGCCACCAGGCCAGTGGCCAGCGCATGTTGGCCGGCCACGGGATCGTGCTGTCGGCGTTGTCCTGCTTCACCGGTTGCACCGAGCCCATGAAGTAGGCGTACAGCGCCTTGATTTCGGCGTCGCTGGCGATCACGTACGAGGCGTACGGCATTGCCGGATACAACGGCTGCCCATCGTGACGGATGCCGCGACGTACCGCGCGCTCGAAGTCGGCGTAGTCGTAGGCGCCAATGCCCGTATCCGGATCGGGCGTGATGTTGGTCGAGTAGATCGTACCCATCGGCGTCTGCATGCCGAGGCCACCGGCGAACGGCTTGCCGCCTGGCGCGGAGTGGCAGGCCGCGCAGTCGGCCGCGCGCGACAGGTACTGTCCCTGCGTGATCAGCGTCGGATCGTGGATGTCGACCTGAGCCGTCTGTCGCGGTGCGAACCAGTAAGGCGTGGTGCGGGCGATGCCGTAGGCGGCGGCCAGCGTGGCGGCCAGGGCAATGGCGAGCTTGAACGAGGTGCGCATGGCGGCACTGTGGGCACTCCCGCGCGCGCGTTCATTGATCCGGATCAATGACTGAACGGATACAGCTTTTACACCAAGCTGAATCGTTCCTGCGTTGTCATCAAGCCGTCATCCGCGCGCGATAGATGGCCCACGCCCGCGTCGCTAACCTGCAACGCTGTCGCACCCTTTCCCCGATTGCCCATGAAGCGCCTGCTGCTGCTGTTGCTGGCGTGCGCCGGCCTGTGGCTGGCTGCATGCTCATCCTCGATCAACGCCTCGTCCACCTCGCTCGCCGACCGGCTGATCGCACCGGGTGGCGTATCGACCCTGCTTGATCGCCCGCGCATTGCCGCGGCCATCGCCGAACTGCCCAACCGCCACGGCTTCGCGCCGGGCCGCGATGGCGTGCCGATCTTCTGGCGTGTGTTCGATCCCGGTGATTACGGCGCGCGTTACCACTACCTGCCGCAGCGCCACGAGAACGGCCTGCCGCTGGATACCGGCCTGAGCCTGGCAGTACCGCAACCGTTCCGCGCGCAGGCACCGCGCGGCACCGTGGTGCTGCTGCACGGCTGGATGATGAATGGTGATTCGATGCTGCCGTGGTCGTTGCAGCTGGCCGAATCCGGCTACCGCGTGGTCACGCTCGACCTGCGCAACCATGGACAGTCCGGCGCTGGCCCGTCCGGCTATGGCACCTATGAATCGGATGACGTGGTCGATGTGATCAGCGAGCTGCGCGCACGTGGTGAAGTGACCGGCCCGCTGTACCTGTTCGGCGTGTCGTATGGCGCGGCCACGGCGGTATTCACCGCCGACAAGCTCGGCGACCAGGTGGAAGGCGTGGTGGCGATGGAATCGTTCGCCAATGCGGGTGTGGCGATCCGCACGATGATCCCGCACCTGATGGGACTGCAGCCGGAAGGCCTGAAGGCGCAGGCGGTGGCATCGTACGCGCGCTGGCGCTACGGCGGCCAGGACATCAACCAGGTGATCGCCGCCGCCAGCCGCCGCATCGACGTCGACCTGGACCGCGTGGATGTAGCGCGCGCGCTGGCCGATACCCGCGCCTGCGTGCTGCTGCTGCACGGGCAGGGCGACCAGCACATACCGGTCAGCCAGGGCCGTGAACTGGCCCAGGCCAATCCGCGCGCGCACTACATCGAGATGCGCGGCGAGGACCACATCACCCTGCCGCTGCGGCTGGATCTGCTGGCCGGAGTGGTCGGCGACTGGATGGCGCGCGACGAGCACCATCCGCAGAGCGCCTGCCCGGCACCGCAACTGCCGGCCCAGGCCGAGTGGCTGACGCGCAGCTGAGAAAAGGGGACGGAGGGGATTAAGTCGTTTCCAGCCCAGGTGTGCAGGAAACGACTTAATCCCCTCCGTCCCTTTTTTTCTGTCAGGCCACCCGTCGTGCCAGTGATCGCGCGGATGCGGCTACGCCCAGCAGCAGCGCGGCCACGCACAGGAAGGCGAAGCCGAGGCTGGTGCCGTGTGCCAGTGCACCGATCGCTGCCGGGCCGGCGAGGATGCCGGCGTAACCCAGCGTGGTCACCGCAGTGATGGCGATGCTCTCCGGCATTACCCGCTGCTGGCCGGCCATCGAGAACAGTGCCGGCACGATATTGGCGCAGCCCAGCCCGACCAGCACATAGCCCGCCAGCGCCACCGGGAACGACGGTACCAGCGTGGCCAACGTGAACCCACCTGCGGCGGTGATGCCGCCGAAGACCAGGGTGCGGGTCCGACCGAGGCGCTCGACGATGCCGTCGCCGAACAGGCGCATCGCGGTCATTGCCAGGGTGAACAGCGCGAAGCCGGCGCCGGCCTGGTCACGCGGCACCTGCCGCACTTCGGCCAGGAACACCGCGCTCCAGTCCAGCATCGAGCCCTCGGCGAGGAACACCACGAAGGCCAGCACGCCGATGAACAGCACCACGCCGTGCGGCAGCGCCAGCAGTGGGCCTTGGTGCAGGATCCGTTGCGGTCGCCAGTGCGGCGCCGACAGTACCGCAACCAGCAGCAGTGCCGCCACCGACACCAGCGCGGCCAGCCACAGCGGTGTACCCAGGATCAGCAGGCCGGTCATGCAGCCGGCGCCGACGAAGCCACCGATGCTGTAGAAGGCGTGGAAGCCGGACATCATTGCGCGCCCGGCGTCGCGCTCGACCGCGACCGCCTGCATGTTCATCGCACAATCCAGCGCACCGACGCCGGCGCCGAACACGAACAGGGCCGCGCCCAGCGCCACCGGCGAGGGCGCCAGCACCAGCAAGGGCAGGGCGCACAGCATCATCGCGCAGGTGATCACCATCACCCGTCGGCAACCCAGCCGCCCGGTCAGCGCGCCCGCCAACGGCATCGCCAGCAGCGAGCCGAGCCCGAGGCACAGCAGCACGGCGCCAAGGCTGGCGTCGGACAGCCCGGCCTTGGCCTTGGCGTAGGGCACCATCGGCGCCCACGCGGCGGTGGCGAATCCGGGAATGAAGAAGGCGGCACGGGTGGCGTGCTGCTGGGCACGTGGGGATGAAGGCGTCATGCGCGATGCGAAGCTCCAGGGGACTTTCATGAAAACGTTTTCAGGCCGGATCGGCAAGTGCCATGCGTGACATCGGGCGACGCATACGATTGCAGTGACCCGATCGCGTCACCAGCGATTAACGTCGCCCACGGACAGTGGCTGCACGGTCGGCACCCCGCCGGCCGCTGCCGGAGATCCGTACATGAGCACGACACCGACCATCCTCCTCGTCCATGGATTCTGGGGCGGGGCCGCACACTGGGCCAAGGTGATCCTGGAACTGCATCGCAACGGCCACGACCGTGTGCAGGCGGTGGAACTGCCGCTGACCTCGCTTGCCGACGACGCAGGACGCACCCAGAAAATGATCTGGCAGATCGACGGTCCGGTGTTGCTGGTCGGCCACTCCTATGGCGGCGCCGTGATCAGCCAGGCCGGAAACGAGCCCAACGTGAAGGGCCTGGTCTACATCGCCGCTTTCGCGCCTGATGCCGGCGAGAGCCCGGGTGGCATCACCCAGCAGCACCTGCCGGAGGCGGCACCGAACCTGGCACCGGACAGTGATGGCTACCTGTGGCTGCGTGCGGACAAGTTCCATGAGAGCTTCTGCCAGGATCTGAGCGAAGACGAAGGCCGGGTGATGGCCGTTACCCAGAAGGCGCCGCTGGCCAGTACTTTCGGCGATACGGTCAGCGAACCCGCGTGGAAGCACCGGCCGAGCTGGTACCAGCTGTCCCGCCACGACCGCATGATCGCGCCGGAAAACCAGAAGGCCATGGCCGCAAGGATGCAGCCCAAGCGCCTGCTGGAGCTCGATGCCAGCCATGCTTCACTGGCCTCGCAGCCGAAGGAAGTGACCGCGCTGATCCTGGAGGCCTGCGCCGCCATCGGCGGCTGATCCCGCGCCAGCACACCGCACGACAGCCGGGGCGCAGGGGAGTACACTCCTGCGCCTGCGGTCATCCGGCCGCTCCCCTCTCTTCCCTCCAGCCGCCGCCAGAGGATCCCACCCTATCGTGGAGGTCCCGCCGTGCTGTCTGTGCCTGTCCGTTTTCCGCGCTTGTTTCCGCGTCGCCTGCCGCTGCCGCATGCATTGGCTCAAGGCCTGCTGCTGCTTGCACTGAGCAGCGGCACCGCTGCTGCCCAGTCCACCCAGCACGAGGACAAGGCCAAACCGGCACCTGCCTCGCAGACCCTGCAGACCGTGCAGGTCACGGCCAACCTGCTCGGCACCATCACCGAGGGCAGCGGTGCCTACACGCCGGGCACCATCGCCACCGCTACCCGCCTGGTGCTGACGCCACGGCAGACCCCGCAGACCATCAGCGTGATCACCCGCGCACAGATGGATGACTTCGGCCTGCACGGCATCGATGACGTGATGCGGGTGACCCCCGGCATCAGCATCGTCACCTACGACAGCGAACGCACCGAGTACTACGCGCGTGGCTTCGCCGTGCAGAACTTCCAGTACGACGGTATCCCGATGTCGCGCGACTCGGCCTATTCGGCCGGCAACACGCTCAGCGACACCGCCATCTACGACCGCATCGAAGTGCTCAAGGGCGCCACCGGTCTGCTGACCGGCATGGGCGATCCGGGTGCGACCATCAACCTGGTGCGCAAGAAGCCAGGCAAGGACTTCGCCGGCAGTGCCTCACTGGGTGTCGGCCGCTGGGATGACTACCGCGCCGAGCTTGATGTGGGCGGTCCGCTGACTGCCGATGGCCGCGTGCGTGGCCGTGCCGTGGGCGCCTGGGAAGACAAGCGCTCCAACCTGGACAACTACCAGCGCACCAGCAAAGTGGGCTATGCCGTGCTGGAAGCCGATCTGGGCGAACGCACGCTGCTGTCGGTCGATGGCGACGTGATGGACAGCGACCCGAAGGGCTCGACGTGGGGCGGCATTCCGCTGCTGGACAGCGCCGGCAACTTCAACCGCATGCCGCGCTCGTTCAACAATGGTGCGCGATGGGCCGGCTGGCGCCAGTACGTGCGTACCGGTTTCGCTACGTTGGAGCACACGTTCGCCAACGATTGGATCGCCAAGCTGCAGCTCAACCACCAGGTCAACGGCTATGACGCCGCACTGGCCGGTGCCGCCGCTGGCAATCCCGATCCGTTGACCGGCGAGGGCGTCAGCCTGTGGCTCGGCAAGTACGTTGGCAAGACCGTCAGCAATGCCGCCGACTTCTATGTGAGCGGGCATTTCGGCCTGTTCGGGCGTGAGCATGAGCTGGTGGTTGGCGGCAGTGCCTCGCGCAAGCGCTGGACCAATACCGGCTACGGCCCGCAGGCGGGGTTCCCGGATACGCTGCCGGACTACCGCAGCTGGAATGGCGACATTGCCGAGCCGCAATGGCAGCGCAGCTACGACAACAATGAAGTGACCCGCGAGAACGGCCTGTACGTGGTCGGCCGCTTCGACGTGGCCGATCCGTTGAAGCTGATCGTCGGCAGCCGTCTGGCCAGCTACCGTTCGCCGGACACGCGCGAGACCGGCGTCTATGTGCCGTATGCCGGCGTGGTCTACGACCTCGGCGAGCACTACTCGGTGTATGCCAGCTACAGCACCATCTTCAAGCCGCAGGGTCAGCGTGACGAGCAGGGCAAGGCACTGGATCCACTGGAGGGCCGCAGCTACGAGGTTGGCCTGAAGGCTGAGTTCTTCGATGGGCGCCTCAATGCCAGTGCGGCGCTGTTCCAGCTTGATCAGGACAACTTCGCCCAGCCCACCGGCGGCAAGACACCGGATGGCCAGGATGCCTACCGCGCGTTGATGGGCGTGCGTACCAAGGGCTATGAGCTTGAAATGTCGGGCCAGCTGGCCGAGGGCTGGCAGGTGCAGGGTGGGTTCTCCCACAAGATCGCCCGCCAGGCGGGGACCAAGGTGACCACGCTGGAACCGGAGAACCAGTTCAGCCTGCACACCAGCTATCGCCTGCGCGGTGACTGGCAGGGGCTCACGCTGGGCGGTGGCGCACGCTGGCAGGATTCGACCTTCGGCGAGATCACCAATCCCGCCACCCAGGCCAAGGTGGTGCATCGCACGCAGCCTTACTGGTTGCTCGACGCGATGGCGCGCTACCAGTTCAACGATCGCCTGTCGGCCACGGTCAACGTCAACAACCTGCTCGACAAGCGGTACTACACGATCTTCAACTGGTACAGCACCTATACCTGGGGTGAGCCGCGCAATGTACGGCTGACCGTGAACTACAGGTTCTGACGCGGGTTTTGTAGAGCCGAGCCCACGCTCGGCTGGCTGTCAAACCCGAGCCGAGCATGGGCTCGGCTCTACAGAAAAGCGCCCGCGATGCTCTGCAGCATCGCGAGCGTTGTCGTTACAGCGGCAGGTCGAACACCAGCACTTCAGCGTCGTTGCCGTTTTCCAGGGTCAACTGCGCTTCGTCGCTGACCTGCAGCGCATCGCCGGCTTCCAGGGTGATGCCGTTGACCTGCAGCTGGCCACGCGCCACCTGCACATAGGCGCCACGACCGTTGCCAAGCGCATGGTGCAGCTTCTGGCCGCCATCGAGGATGGTGGCGAAGATGCGGGCATCCTGGTGGATGCGCAGCGAACCGTCTGCACCGTCCGGCGAGGCGATCAGGCGCAGCTGGCCGCGCTTGGTCTCCGGCGCGAAGTGGGTCTCCTCGTAGGACGGCGTGATGTTCTCGGTATCCGGGAAGATCCAGATCTGCAGGAAGTGCACGGTCTCGTCGGCCGAGTGGTTGAACTCGCTGTGGCTGACGCCGCTGCCGGCACTCATGCGCTGCACGTCGCCGTAGCGCAGCACCGAACCGGTGCCCATCGAGTCCTTGTGCTCCAGCGCGCCACCCAGCACGTAGGAAATGATTTCCATGTTGCTGTGGCTGTGGGTGCCGAAGCCCTGGCCGCCGATCACCTTGTCTTCGTTGATCACCCGCAGCGGGCCGAAGCTGACGTAGCGAGGGTCGTAGTAGTTGGCGAAGGAGAAGGTATGGCGCGAGGACAGCCAGCCATGCTCGGCCAGGCCACGGGTAGCGCTCTTGCGGATCTGCAGCATGATGGAATCTCCTTGTTCGATGGTTTCGATAGGGCGGGGTGGGCCGGTAGCCGCTGTGTTTCCCCGTTGAAGAGAAGTATCCGCTTGCGCCAGGGGTTTGAAAAACGGATAGTTTTGACAGCCATCATCGAAAAATTCGAATGCTCAAGCTCAGCCTCGATGCCCTGCAGATCCTGGATGCCATCGACCGCCGCGGCTCCTTTGCCGGCGCCGGCAAGGCCCTGCACAAGGTGCCCTCGACCATCTCCTACACCGTGGCCAAGCTGGAGGAGGACCTGGGCGTTCAGTTGTTCGACCGGGTCGGCCCGCGCGCCGAGCCGACCGAGGCCGGCCGCGCGCTGCTGGACGAGGGGCGGCACCTGCTGCGCGCCGCCCGCGAGCTGGAACTGCGGGTGCGCAGGGTGGCGTCGGGCTGGGAGACCGAACTGACCCTGGCGGTGGACTCGGTGTTCCCGACCTGGCTGCTCGGCCCGGACATCGCCGCGTTTCGTGAGGCCGAGGCACCGACCCGGCTGCGATTGATCGGCGAGGCCCTGTCCGGCACCTGGGAGGCTCTGCTGGACCGCCGTGCCGACCTGCTGGTCGGCGCGCCGGGCGAGGGCCCCAGCGGCGGTGGCTACGTGGTCGAGCCGCTGGGTACGGTGGAGTTCGTATTCGCGGTCGCGCCCGATCATCCGTTGGCTGCAGTGCCGGGTGTGCTGGGGCGCGAGCAGCTGGTCGAGCACTGCGCGATCGCGGTCTCCGATTCGGCGCGACGGCTGCTGCCGCGCACGGTGGGCCTGTTGATGGGGCAGGAGATGCTGACGGTGCCTGACATGGCCAGCAAGCTGAAACTGCAGTGCGAAGGCGTGGGCTTCGGTTTCCTGCCCGAGCCGTGCGCGCGCGCTGCGGTGGCGCGCGGCCAGCTGGTGATCCGTGAAGTAGAGGAGCACAAGCCGGAAGAGACCTTCTGGCTGGCCTGGCGCACCGGTGAAGATGGCGCGGCACTGCGCTGGTGGCGCGAGCGCCTGCGCAGGCCGGAGCTGCTGTCGCAGTGGTGGCAGTCAATGGCACGGGGTTAGGGGTACGGCAGGGCTGCGCCCTGCACCCGCCGAAGCAACAGCCACAGCCAAAGCCGAAGCAAAAGCTGGTTTCCTGAGGGATGGCGAGGTGGGTCCGGTTGCG
>NZ_JAOCCT010000044.1:0-39387 GCF_029840555.1 Stenotrophomonas sp. GD03877
ACAAAGAGGGACGCGGCGAAGCCGCGTCCCTCTCAAATTCCGTCCCGACAACCCAGTGCTCTTCGATCCGTCACCGGGAATCTGTCAGAGGCGGGTCGGGATGGGCCAGCGGGACCGTTGGCGCCATGGATGGCGCCATCGAGCCCCCAGGGACGGGTTCACGGCGTGTCCCGCTGGCCCATCCCGACCCGCCCAGCTAGCAGCAATCCAGAGCCGCTCTTGACGTTTATGTTGCTGTTGCCGTTGCCTGCCGCAGGCAGCGCCCGCAGCCGCCGCCGCAGGAAAACCTTAGATCTTCTTCGCCAGCGATTCCGCCAGACCGGTGTAGCTGCCCGGGGTCATCTCCAGCAGGCGCTGCTTCGCATCCGCCGGCAGCTCCAGCCCCTGCACGAACGCACGCATCGACTCGGCGGTGATGCCCTGGCCACGGGTCAGCGCCTTCAGCTGCTCGTACGGATTCGGCAGGCCATGGCGGCGCATCACCGTCTGCACGGCTTCGGCCAGCACTTCCCAGGCCGCGTCCAGATCCGCGTCCAGGCGCTGCGGGTTCGCTTCCAGCTTGCCCAGGCCCTTGGCCAGCGAATCCAGTGCCACCTGGCTGTGGCCGAACGCGGTGCCCAGTGCACGCAGCACGGTGGAATCGGTCAGGTCACGCTGCCAGCGGCTGATCGGCAGCTTCGCGCTGAAGTGCTCGAACAGCGCGTTGGCGATGCCGAAGTTGCCTTCCGCATTCTCGAAATCGATCGGGTTGACCTTGTGCGGCATCGTCGACGAGCCGACTTCGCCTTCCTTCAGGCGCTGCTTGAAGTAGCCCAGCGAAACGTAGCCCCAGATGTCACGGGCCAGGTCGATCAGGATGATGTTGGCGCGGCGCGCGGCATCGCCGATCTCGGCGATGTTGTCGTGCGGCTCGATCTGCGTGGTGTACGGGTTGAACACCAGGCCCAGGCCGGTCACGAAGCGCTCGGCGAAGGCCGGCCAGTCCACGTCCGGGTAGCTGGCCACGTGCGCGTTGTAGTTGCCTACCGCGCCGTTGATCTTGCCGGTCAGCTCGACGGCAGCGATCTGCCTGCGCTGGCGCTCCAGGCGCGCGACCACGTTGGCCAGTTCCTTGCCCAGGGTGGTCGGCGAGGCGGTCTGGCCGTGGGTGCGCGACAGCATCGGCTGGCCGGCCTGGGCGTGGGCCAGGCTGCGCAGGCTGTTGGCGATGCCGTCCAGGGTCGGCAGCAGCACCTCGCGGCGGGCCTGCTCCAGCATCAGGCCGTAGCTGAGGTTGTTGATGTCTTCGCTGGTGCAGGCGAAATGCACGAATTCCAGCGCCGGTGCCAGCTCGGTGTCGTCCTTCAGCTGTTCCTTGATGAAGTACTCCACCGCCTTGACGTCATGGTTGGTGGTGCGCTCGATTTCCTTCACGCGCGCGGCCTGGGCCGGGCTGAAGCTGGCGGCCAGGGCGCGCAGGCGGGCGACGGCGGCGTCGGAGAACGGGGCCAGCTCGACGATGCCCGGCTCGGCGGCCAGGGCCAGCAGCCACTCCACTTCGACCGTGATGCGGGCCTTGATCAGGCCGTACTCGGAGAAGATCGGGCGCAGGGCATCGACCTTGCCGGCATAGCGGCCATCGAGCGGGGACAGGGCGAGCAGGGCGGAATCGGACATGTCGGCAGGGCTGGGACGAGCGGCGGGGGCCATATTCTACGACGTGCCGAGCAGGCGTGCCCTGTAGAGCCGAGCCCACGCGCGGCTGCTCCGGGTAATCCAGCGCCCACGGGCCAGCCGAGGGTAGGTTCGGTTCTACAACACGGCCCTGCGGATGAAACGATCTGGCCCGCGCTCGTCATCCCACGCTGCGGGCAAGGGAGTATCGTTGGCGCAGCCGCCAGCCCGGGAAGCGACACCCTGCCAGCCGCCGCTTCCCTTTCCCCAACTGAAGTAGTGCGGAGTTGATGCAATGAGCAAAGCTGCAAGCAAGGGTTTCAGAATCGAACACGACAGCATGGGCGAGCTGCAGGTGCCTGTGGACGCCCTGTGGGGCGCCCAGACCCAGCGTGCCGTGCAGAACTTCCCGGTGTCGGGCCAGCGCATGCCGCGCGGTTTCATCCGTGCCCTGGGCCTGGTCAAGGGCGCCGCCGCGGGCGTCAACGCCGAGCTGGGCCACCTGCCGAAGAATGTGGCCAAGGCCATCCAGACCGCCGCCGCCGAAGTGGCCGCCGGCACCTGGGACGCGCAGTTCCCGATCGATGTCTACCAGACGGGTTCGGGCACTTCCTCGAACATGAATGCCAATGAGGTCATCGCAACACTGGCCAACCGTGCCGGCAAGGCGGGCAAGACCACCGTGCACCCCAATGACCACGTCAACCAGGGGCAGAGCTCCAACGACGTGATTCCAACCGCGCTGCGCGTGTCGGCGGTACTGGCGACGCATGAGCAGCTGCTGCCGGCGCTGGTGCACCTGCGCAAGACCCTGGACAAGAAGGGCCGCAGCCTGCGCAAGGTGGTCAAGACCGGCCGTACCCACCTGATGGATGCGATGCCGCTCACCTTCGAGCAGGAATTCGGTGCGTGGTCGGCGCAGCTGGCCTCGGCGCAGGAGCGCATCGAAGACAGCCTCAAGCGCGTGCGTCGCCTGCCGCTGGGCGGCACCGCCATCGGCACCGGCATCAACGCCGACCCACGTTTTGGCGCGCAGGTCGCCAAGGCGCTGAAGCAGCAGACCGGTTTCAAGTTCGACAGCGCCGAGAACAAGTTCGAAGGCCTGGCCGCGCAGGACGATGCAGTCGAGCTGTCCGGCCAGCTCAATGCGCTGGCCGTGGCGCTGATCAAGATCGCCAATGACCTTCGCTGGATGAACGCCGGTCCGCTGGCCGGGCTGGGCGAGATCGAACTGCCGGCACTGCAGCCGGGCAGCTCGATCATGCCGGGCAAGGTCAATCCGGTGATTCCGGAAGCGACCGTGATGGCCTGTGCGCAGGTCATCGGCCACCACGCCGCGATCACCGTGGCTGGCCAGACCGGCAACTTCCAGCTCAACGTCACGCTGCCGCTGATCGCGGTGAACCTGCTCGATGGCATCGGCCTGCTCGCCAACGTGTCGACCCTGTTGGCGGACAGCGCGATCGCCGGGCTGAAGGTGCGTGAGGATCGCGTGGCCGAGGCGCTGGCGCGTAATCCGATCCTGGTCACCGCACTGAATCCGATCATCGGCTACGAGAAGGCTGCGGCGATTGCCAAGCGTGCCTACAAGGAACAGCGCCCGGTGCTGGACGTGGCACTGGAGGACAGCGGGTTGGCCGAAGCCGAGCTGCGTCGTCTGCTGGACCCGGCCGCGCTGACGGCCGGTGGCATCCAGGCCGGTGGCGGTGGCGGCGGTTGATCCGGATTCTGTAATCTGTAGAGCCGAGCCCATGCCCGGCTCTACAAAAGGAAACGCCGCCCTCTGGCGGCGTTTTTCTTCAGCGACGGTCGGCGACGATGTTGCCGAAGGTGTCGGTGTAATCCTTGAACTCGGGGATGCGCTGGATCAGGTCCGTCGGAATCACTTCCATGCCCTCGGGCGGCTGGATCTTCACCGGCTGCATGTTGGGATCGGCCGGTGCGGCCACCAGGGTGTTCTGGCGCAGCACCTGCAGCTTGCCGAACATGGTCTGCAGCATCTGCTTCTGTCCGTCGTCCAGCGGAATCTGGATCTCGTCCATCTTCATCGTGCCATCGGCGAGGATGATGATGTTCGGTGCTGGCGGGCGACGCACGGTGACCATGCCTTCGCTGACGGAAATCTTGGGCTTGCCGCGCTCGGCACGGTGGTTGCGGTATTCCTGGTCACAGCCGACCAGGCCGAGGCAGAGCAGGGCGGTCAGCAGCAGAAACAGCTTCTTCATGACATTCGGTTCGGGGGCGTCCGGGGCCGCCATTGTAAGCCGGACGGCGCACTACGGCCGGCAGCCGGACGCCGCTGCCGGCCGGGTGCGCTGATCTGTCACAGGCCTAGCGCTGGACCACGGTGTCCTTGCCGCAGTCGTCCACGTCGCCCTGGTCCATGGTCGCGTAGGGCTTGAACGCCGGCAGTTCGCGTGCGAGCGCCTGCTGGCTGGCCAGCATCGCCGGAAGGCGGTCGCAGATGCGCTTGGCCTGGGCTTCGATCTTCTCGGCTTCGGCATTGATGCGCTTTTCGACACCTTCGCTGTCGCCGCTGAAAATGCCCTTCAGCGCTTCGCCGGCCGCGCTGGCACCCAGTTTGGCGCCTGCCAGACCGACATCCATGCCGTCCATCGCGATGGCGACCACGTGGCCGCGGTAGTCCTGCAGATGGCGGCGCTGGATATCGTTGGCAGCGATCTCCTTGCCCGCGATCAGCAGGCGGCCATCCGGGGTGATCTCCGCACGCGGCTGCTTGTCCGCCGAGATCTTGATGTTGCCCTGGGCGATATCCTTGCGGGCATCGTCCATGGCGTTTCTGACGGTCTCGCCAACGCCACCTGTGGCTTCGGCGACGCTTTTGCCGACGGTCTTGTCGGGCGCGGACGACGTGCCGCCGCAGGCGATCAGCGGCAGGGACAGCAGCACAGCGGGCAACAGGCGTAACAGGTTCATGGTGTTCCCCTGATAGTGTCTGGAAGAGGGTTACTTGCTGCGCGGCAGAGTGACCCGCCCGCTGACGTTGCGATGATCGACGTCACCGCTGCCGCTGTGATCGACGGTCAGGGTGCCGCGCACGCCGTCGACGTGGATGTCGCCCGAGCCGTGGCTGCGGACGTGCACATTGCCGCCGATGTCGGCCAGGTCGACGCCGCCGGAGCCGACCACGCCCACTTCAACGTTGCCCTGCACGCGCTTGAACTCGATGTCACCCGAGCCCACCGTGTCCAGCCGCGCGTTGCCACGTACATCGGTGATCTTCAGGTCACCGGAGCCGACGGTACCGGTGCTGGCGTCGCCGCTGATGTTGCGTACGGTGACGTCGCCGGAACCCAGCGACAGCAGGTTCAAGGAACTGCCGCCATCGATGTTGAGGTCGCCGGAACCCACTGCAGCGTGGATGCTGCCGCGGGTGCCGCGGGCCACCGCGTCACCTGAGCCGACGTCCACGCTGAGGGACTGTGCGTTTTCCACGCTGGCATCGCCCGAGCCGACCTTGAACTGCAGCGGCAGGTTGTCCGGCACGCTGCCGCGGATATCCAGCCAGGCGTAGCTGTTGCCCAGACTGATGCCACTTTGGCGGCCGTCGCGGCGCAGGCTCACCACCAGCTTGTCGCCCACCTTGCGCTGGTCCAGTACCAGCTGGTCCAGCCATTCCTGGCTGGACGCGCAGGCGCGGCCGTCCAGCTGGCCGCCGCCAGCGCTGGCGACCACCTTCAGGTCATGCTGGTTGACCTCGAACACCACCGTCTTGGCACCGGCCACGTCCAGCTTCAGCGCGCGGGCAGCAGTGAACTTGCAGTTCGGAGCATCGGCGGCCAGCGCCGACAACGGCAACAGCAACAACGCAGAACAGGCGAGCAGGGAACGCATGGGTAATGCCTCCGGATGGATGGGATCAGATCTCGCCGGCGCGCTTGCGCAGGCGGATGGCAAGGAAGATGAACACTGCACCGACGACGGCGCCGATCCACAGTTCCGGCATCGCCAGCGACTTCAGCTGCGAGGCGGGGGACATCAGACTGACGACCGAGTCCAGATCGCGGCGCGAGGCTTCGTCGGCGCCGAGGCGATACAGCAGGTCCATGCCGGGTACGCCCCCCAGCAGCAGGCGACCGACGATGTTCTGCCAGAACCAGCCGGTGGTCAGGCCGAACAGCGGCATCATCTTGGTGGAGCTGACAATGATGCCGGCAAACAACGGCAGCATCACCGCCCACAGGAACGGCTTGCTCCTGGCCCATGCCGAGCACAGCAGCAGCCAGCCGGCGGTGGGCAGGGCCCACAGGGCATAGACCGGAATCCAGGCCAGGTGCCCAGCGGCAAGGGTCAGCGGGCTGGCCGGGCCCCAGATCAGGGTCATCGGGCTGCCACCGTGCAGCAGCGCGACGGCACTGATGATCAGCATGAAGCCGAACATGGTGAGGATGCCGGCGATCACCGCGATCAACGGTGCCACGATCAGTGCGCTGATCACCTTGGACAGCACGGTCTGCGTGTCCGACAGCGGCAACGATTTCCAGAACAGGATGCTGCGGTCGCGGCGATCGTCGTACAGGGCGCCCAGGCAGTAGAAGAACACCACGAAGGCCAGCACCAGGAACGGCCAACTTGAACTGAGCACCAGAGTCAGGTCCAGGCCGTTGCCAAGATCAGCAAGGTCCTTGGCACTGATGTCACGGGTGAGCAGGGCCAGGTTCAGGCCATTGATGTTCACGTTCTCGCCATCGATGTGCAGGCCGCCGTCGCGCGCTGCACGGTTCAGTGCGAAGAGGCCGAAGGCAATGCCGGCGATGCTCATCACCAGCGAGATCAGGCCAGCGATCAACGGGGCATACAGGAAACCGCCGCGGTTCTCCCAGTACTCGCGCTTGAGCAGCCAGCGCAGGGTGCCGATCGGGCTGACGGGGTGGTTGACGGCATTCATGCGTAGGTACCCTTCATGATGGCGACGAACAGGTCGGCCAGGCCCGGGATGCGGGTCTCGCCGAGGGAGGAAAGCTGGGCGCGCGGCACGCCATCGAACAGCATCACTGTCTTGCCGAACGCCAGGCTGCGCTCGTCGATCGGCTTCAGGGCGCGCGCGGTGTCCAGCTGGTCGGCATTGACCAGCAGCTCGGTGTAGCGCTGGCCGACGTCGTCCATTTCCGCGTCGAGCACGATGCGGCCGTCGCGGATGAACATCACGTCGCTGAGGATGTGCTCGATCTCCTCCACCTGGTGGGTGGTGACGATGATGGTCTTCTGTTCGTCGAAGTAGTCTTCCAGCAGGCGCTGGTAGAACTCCTTGCGGTACAGGATGTCCAGGCCCAGGGTCGGTTCGTCCAGCACCAGGATGCGGGCATCGATGGCCATCACCAGCGCCAGGTGCAGCTGCACGATCATGCCCTTGGACAGTTCGCGCACGCGCTGCTTCGGCTGCAGCTTGGTGTTGGCCAGGAAGCGCTCGCAGCGGGCGCGGTCGAAGCGCGGATGCACGCCGGCGACGAAGTCGATCGCCTCGCGGACCTTCAGCCAGCGCGGCAGTACGGCGACGTCGGCGATGAAGCAGATGTCGTTCATCAGCTCGTCGCGGTGCAGTCGCGGGTCGCGGCCGAGCACGCTCAGTTCACCCTCCACCGAGGTCAGGCCCAGAAGGGCCTTCAGCGCGGTGGTCTTGCCGGCGCCATTGGGCCCGATCAGGCCGACGATACGCCCGCTTGGAATGCTGAAACTGGCATTGTCGAGGGCGACCGTGGTCTTGTAGGCCTTGCGCAGGCCTCGGGCGGTGATGACCGACTCACTTGCGTTGCTATTCATCAGACTTTCCCCTGGGGCAGCAATTCGTCGAGGCTCAGGCCCAGGCGCTGGATGCGCTCCAGAACCGCGGGCCATTCTTCGTTGAGGAAACGGTCGCGCTCGCTGCTGCGCAGCTGCGTGGCCGCCTGCTCGGTCATGAACATGCCCAGGCCGCGGCGCTTCTCGACCAGGCCTTCGTCGGCCAGTTCCTGGTAAGCGCGCGAAACGGTGATGGGGTTGAGTTGATAGTCGGCGGCCACCTGGCGCACCGAAGGCAGGGCATCGCCCGGCTTGAGGATTCCGTCGAGCATCATGGCGATCACGCGCTCCTTCAACTGACGGTAGATGGGAGCGCCGTCGCTCCACTGGATGTCGCTCATATTCAGCTCCGTGGGGTCAGCGGCTGGGCGAACGAGAAATACGGCATGGACAGCGCGCTGTGCAGCCGACGCGGGGGAGGGGAGGAGGAGGGGGCGTTCCCTGCCGGGGAGAGCGTTGCGTCCTGCGGACTTTCAGCAGCGGCAGAAGCAGGGGCGGTGGGCGTGGCCCACCAGGCCAGCACGAGCAGGGTCGAAACAGCGACGGCCGCGGGTGCGGTGAGGTTGCGACGGATCCGGACGTTCATGGCTTCCCCCTGTCTCAGGTGACTGGTGTTGTATGCAACTATAACACCGGCACGCCTGCGTGCAACCCCTTGCCGTCCCCAACTGATGGCAGGGGTGGTCAGATTGCTGAAATATCCCTTTATTTGATTGATTTAAAAGGGAAATAAAACTGCCGCAGGGGTCCTCCCGGGGCCGCCTTCCATTCAGTGATGTCCATGCTATGTCATCGCTGCGCCATCGATGGCGCCCGGGCAGCGCATCCGCCACGCAGCGCAAAGCCCGTGTGGGCCTGTGCGATCAGGGGTGCCGGAGCCCGGTGCTATAGTTCGGCCGATTCCCGGCCAGCGCTGGCCGGGCCTTGTGAATGGCTACCGCGGACCGCCTCTGATGCCCCTGCCGACCGTTTCCCCGTGCCGCCTGCGCGGCCTGTCCCTGCTGGCCCTGATGGTGGCCGGCGCCGCCGGTTCCGCCAGTGCGCTGGCGGCCGACCTGCTCGATCTGGAATACCGGCCGTTGGCCAGCAAGCAGCAGGTGAATCTGCAGCAGCGCTATCACGGGCAGGTGCTGCTGGTGGTCAACACCGCCAGCAAGTGTGGCTACACGCCGCAGTACGAAGGGCTGGAGGCGCTGCAGAAGCGCTATGCCGGCCGCGGTTTTGCGGTGCTGGGCTTCCCTTCCAATGACTTCAAGGGCCAGGAACCGGGTGACGAGAAGCAGATCCAGGACTTCTGCACCCTGACCTATGGCGTCAAGTTCCCGATGTTCGAGAAGGTGCATGTGGTCGGTACCCAGGCCACGCCGCTGTACCAGCGCTTGACCGCAGCGACCGGCGTTGCGCCGGCCTGGAACTTCCACAAATACCTCGTGGGCCGCGATGGCAAGGTCATTGCCCAGTTCGCCAGCAAGGTGACGCCGGACGATCCGCAGCTGACCGCGGCCATCGACAAGGCGCTGGCGGCAGCCGCCACGCATTGATATCCGGCACGCATGCCTCGACATCGACGGCATGCGTGCGACAATGCTTCTTTTCGCGCCGACGTCGGCGCCCAGACACTTCCAGGAATGCAGCGAATGAAGATGGGAATGCGCGGCGCCGCGGCGTCGGTTCTGATTCTGGCGATGGGCACTTCGGGTGTCGCTCTGTCGCAACAACCGGCTGCCCCCGCAGCCGCCAAGGAGACCGCTACCTTGAATTCCCCCAAGCAGAAGCTCGGCTACGCCATCGGCCTGGACGTGGCCAAGTCGTTCACCCCGATCGCCGAAGAGATCGATGTGGCCGCCCTGCGCACCGCCGTTGAGCGCTCGTTCGAGGGCCTGCAGCCGCAGATCACCCAGGAACAGGCCAAGGCCACCGATGCCGCCCTGCGCCAGGTCGTGATGGCCCGCAGCGGCCAGCAGGTGCCGGGCGTGGCACCGGGTTCGCAGCCGCCGAAGGTCGACCGCGTCAAGGTGTCGCAGATGATCGGTTCCTACTCGGTGGGCCCGTCGCTGGCGCAGCTGAAGGACGATATCGATGTCGCCTCGCTGTTTGACGCGATCAGCACCGGCCTGACCAAGGGCCAGCCGAAGATGACGGAAGCTGACGCGACCGCCACCATCCAGGCCTTCATGGGTGCCAAGCAGGCTGAAATGCAGGCCAAGGCCGCCCAGGCTGCGCAGACCAACCGCACGGAAGGCAACGCATTCCTGGCCAAGAACAAGACCCAGCCGGGCGTGGTGACCACCTCGTCGGGCCTGCAGTACCAAGTGATCCGCCCGGGTAGCGGCGAGCGTCCGCTGCCGAGCAGCAAGGTGCGCGTGAACTACGAAGGCAAGCTGCTCAACGGCACCGTGTTCGACAGTTCCTACGGCCGCCAGCCGGCCGAGTTCGGCCTGGACCAGGTGATCAAGGGCTGGACCGAAGGCGTCGCGCTGATGCCGGTCGGTTCGAAGTACCGCTTCTGGATCCCGGGCGAACTGGCCTACGGCGAGAACGGCACCCCGGGCGGCCCGATCGGCCCGAACGCGACTCTGACGTTCGACGTCGAGCTGCTGGGCGTTCTGCCGTAAGTCATTCAGGAGCGAATACGGATATGCGCGTTGCGATTTTTGGTACCGGTTACGTTGGACTGGTGACCGGTACCTGCCTGGCCGACGCAGGCCACCAGGTGGTCTGCGTGGACATCGATCAGGCCAAGGTCGATGGACTCAACCAGGGCATCATCCCGATCTATGAGCCGGGCCTTGAGCCGATGGTGAAGGCCAACCATGCCGCCTCGCGGCTGGCGTTCACCACCGATGCGGCGGCCGCCATCGAGCATGGCCAGGTGGTGTTCATCGCCGTTGGCACGCCCCCGGACGAGGATGGCAGCGCCGATCTGCAGTACGTGCTGGCCGTGGCCCGCACCATCGGCCGGCACATGAGCGTGCCGACCGTGGTGGTCAACAAGTCGACGGTGCCGGTCGGCACCGCCGACAAGGTGCGTGCGGCCATCGCTGAAGAGCTGGCCGCGCGGGGCGCGGACATCGCCTTCGACGTGGTGTCCAACCCGGAATTCCTGAAGGAAGGCGACGCAGTCGCCGACTGCATGCGCCCGGACCGCATCATCATCGGTGCGACCAGCGAGGAATCGGTGGCGGTGATGCGTCGCCTGTACGCGCCGTTCAACCGCAACCACGACCGTGTGGTGGAAATGGACGTGCGCTCGGCCGAGCTGACCAAGTACGCGGCCAACGCGATGCTGGCAACCAAGATTTCGTTCATGAACGAAATCGCCAACATCGCCGAACGCGTCGGTGCCGACGTCGAGCAGGTCCGCCAGGGCATCGGCTCGGACCCGCGCATCGGCTGGCACTTCATCTACCCGGGCGCCGGCTACGGTGGCTCGTGCTTCCCGAAGGACGTGCAGGCACTGGCCCGTACCGCCCAGCAGTATGGCCTGGAGCCGAAGCTGCTCAATGCGGTTGAAGCGGTCAACGATGCACAGAAGGGCCACCTGTTCGCCCTCATCCAGCGCCATTACGACAAGGGCGAGGACGAAGGCGTGCGCGGCAAGACGTTCGCCGTATGGGGCCTGGCCTTCAAGCCGAACACCGACGACATGCGTGAGGCCTCCAGCCGTCGCCTGCTGGCCCAGCTCTGGGAAGGCGGTGCCACCGTGCGTGCCTACGACCCGGAAGCGATGCATGAATCGCAGCGCATCTTCGGTGAGCGCGACGACCTCACGTTCTGCAGCACGGCAGGCGAAGCACTGCAGGGCGCCGATGCACTGGTGGTGGTCACCGAGTGGAAGCAGTTCCGCAGCCCCGACTTCCAGAAGCTGCGCGAGCAGTTGAAGGACGCAGTGGTGTTCGACGGCCGCAACCTGTATGAGCCGGGCGAAGTGGAGGCCGCAGGTCTTGCGTACTACGGCATTGGCCGGGGGCGCTCGTTGCATGTCTGATCTGCCCACTGAACGCGAGCAGGCGCTGGAAGCGCGCCTGGTCGAGCTGGAAATGCGCGTGTCCTTCCAGGAACAGGCGCTGGCCGAACTGAGCGATGCGCTGGCCGACGCCCGCATGCAGGGCATGCGCAACGCCGATGTGCTGCGCGTGCTGCTGGAAGACCTGGGCAAGGTCCGCAACGCACTGAATTCTTCTGATCCGGCGAGCGAACCGCCGCCGCCGCACTACTGATCCGAATCCTATGAGCGATACCCTCCGCGACCAGCTGATGGGCCTGGGCTTCAAGCCCGCGCCCAAGCCCGAGCGCAAGAATGATGGCCCCCGCCGTGATGGCCGCCCGCAGGGCAAGGGTGGCAACGGCAATGGAAAGCCGCAGGGCGCAGGCAAGGGCGAGCACAAGCCCGGCGAGCGTCGCGGGCACGGTCATGGTGGCGCGGGCAAGCCCGGCGGGCATGCGCGCGGTGGCCAGGGACAGCAGGGCCCGCGCAAGCCGCGCAGCGCCGAAGAGATGGACCTGGCCAAGGCCTATGCCATCCGCGCGCAGCGGGAGAAGGAAGAGCGCATCGAGACCGAGCGCCTGAAGCAGGAAGAAGCACGCGTTCGCCGCGAGGCGAAGGCCAAGCTGGAAGAACTGCTGAAGGACAAGAGCCTCAACGCCGAGGCGGCGGACATCGCCCGCCACTTCCCGTATGGCGGCAAGATCAAGCGCATCTACGTGACCGCCGAACAGTTGACCGCGCTCAATGCCGGTGAGCTGGGCGTGGTGCAGCTCAATGGCCGCTACCTGCTGGTGACTGCCGACGTGCTGGCACAGTCCGAAGCGGTGTTCGCCGCCTCGGTGGCGCTGAAGGTCGATCCGGATGCGTCGGGCGAGGAAGATCCGTACGCGGACCCGCAGTACCAGGTGCCGGACGACCTGGTCTGGTAACTACACCTGCCGCACGATGAAAACGCCGGGCATTGCCCGGCGTTTTCGTTACCGGGCGCGCGCAATGCTGCGGCGTGCACGGATCAACGGCAGGCTCAGTGCGAAGAAGCACAGCAATGCGCCGACCAGGGCAAACCCGCTCCCCGCCAGGAATGCGGTGCGGCCATCATCGATCTTCCACAGCTGGCCGGCAATGAGCGCGCCCAGCACGCCGCCGACACCGGACGAGAAACCGTACAGCAGGCCTTGGCCATGGCCGTTGAGGCGGCCCGGGAAATAGGTCGCCAGCATCTGCATGGCTGCGGCGAAGAAGGCAGCAAAGCCGAGCGCATGCGCGGTCTGGGCCAGCAGCATCACCGGCAGGTTCTCCGGGAACAGCGCGGTGACCGCCCAGCGCAGGCAGGAACTGACCAGCGCGATCAGCAGCATCCAGCTGGCGTCGTAGCGACGGAAGAAGCGGCCGATGGTGAAGAACACGCCGACCTCGAACACCACGCCGATGGTCCACAGCAGGCCGAGCGTGGATGTGCGGTAGCCGTGATGGTCCATGTAGACCGAGAAGAACGTGTAGTACGGTCCGAACGAAAGCTGCTCCATGAAGGCAGCGAGGAAGAACGCGAGCACCGGAGGGCGGCGCACGATCTGCCAGAAGCCACTGGCGTCGCCCTCGGTCCGGCCGATGCCGCGTGCGTAGTGATTGCTGAAGGCGGAAGCGACCAGCAGGACGAACAGCGGCAGCATCATCCACGGCAGCAGCCCGGCGCGGCTGGAGGTGCCGTCACCTTCGATCAGCCAGCCGAACAGGGTCACGATGGCGATGAAGCCCAGTGAGCCCCAGACCCGGATCAGGCCGTAGCGATGGCTGTCGCTGCCGAGATGGGTGAGGGTGATCGACTCGAACTGCGGCATTACCGCGTTGTAGAAGAAGCAGAACACCACCATTGCCGGATACATCCACGGCTGCGGCAGAGGAAGCAGGAACGCGGCGAAGCTGATCAGGGTCAGCAGGCAGCCGATACGCAGCAGGCGGATCGGCCGTGGCGAGGCCGCCGCCAGCGAGGTCCAGGTGCTGGGCGCAACCACGCGCGTTGCATACCACAGGCCCATCATCACGCTGATCGCGGTCACGCTCATGCCGCGCGCAGTGAGGAACAGGCTCCAGTACGGGGTGAACGCACCGAGTGCTGCGTAGTAGAACAGGTAGAAGCTGGAGAGGCGGGCAACGGGGACAGTCATCGCGGAATGATGAAGCAAAAAGGGGACGGAGGGGATCAAGTCGTTTGGGGCACAAACGACTTGATCCCCTCCGTCCCCTTTCTGTGTCATTCGGGATCGTAGTCGAGGTTGGAGGCCAGCCAGCGCTCGGCCTGGGCGCGGTCCACGCCCTTGCGGCGTGCGTAGTCGCCGACCTGTTCGCGGCTGAGCCGGCCGACCACGAAATACTGGCTCTGCGGGTGGCTGAAGTAGTAACCCGATACCGCTGCGGTCGGCAGCATCGCGAAGCTCTCGGTCAACGCCATGCCGGCGTTCGCTTCGGCCTGCAGCAGGTCGAACAGGCAGCGCTTTTCGCTGTGCTCCGGGCAGGCGGGATAGCCCGGCGCGGGGCGGATACCGCGATACTGCTCGTCGATCAGTGCCTCGTTGTCCAGCGTCTCGGCGTAGTCGTAGCCCCAGAATTCCGTGCGTACGCGCTGGTGCAGCCGCTCGGCCAACGCTTCAGCGAAGCGGTCGGCGAGGGCCTTGAGCAGGATCGCGTTGTAATCGTCATGGTCGGCCTCGAAGCGCGCCACGTGGGCGTCGATGCCGATGCCGGCGGTCACCGCGAAGGCGCCGATCCAGTCCTGCTGGCCGCTGTCGGCCGGCGCGATGAAATCGGCCAGGCAGAAATCGGGGCGCTCGGCCGGCTTGTCCACCTGCTGGCGCAGGAAGTGCAGCGTGGTCTCGCCCCGCGGGTGCTGCACGCGCACGTCGTCGCCGACGCTGTTGGCCGGCCACAGGCCGAACACCGCCTTGGCGGTCAGCCACTTCTCACCGACGATGCGGTCGAGCATCGCGCGTGCGTCCTTGTACAGATCGCTGGCCTGAGTGCCGACGATCTCGTCGGTGAGGATGGCCGGGAACTTGCCGGCCAGCTCCCAGGCCTGGAAGAACGGCGTCCAGTCGATGTACTCGACCAGTTCGGCCAGCGGGTAGTCGTCGAATACGTGCAGGCCGGGCTGGTTTGGTGCCGGCGGCGTGTAGCTGTCCCAGCCGCCCTGGAACTTCTGTCCGCGTGCATGTTCCAGCGTGACCAGGCGCTTGGCATCGCCGCGATTGCGGTGGCGCGCGCGGATCTCGGCATAGTCGGCCTCGTTGGCGGCAACGAAGGCCTCACGCAGGTCACGCGAGATCAGCGACTGGGCCACGCCGACCGCGCGCGAGGCATCTTTCACCCACACCGTGGGGGCCTTGTAATGCGGGTCGATCTTCAGCGCGGTATGCGCACGCGAGGTAGTGGCGCCACCGATCAGCAGCGGCAGGTCGAAGCCCTGGCGCTGCATCTCGCGAGCCACGTGGCTCATCTCCTCCAGCGACGGAGTGATCAGTCCGGACAGGCCGATCAGGTCGGCGTTGTGTTCGCGCGCGGCATCGAGGATCTTCTGTGCCGGCACCATCACGCCAAGGTCGACTACTTCAAAGTTGTTGCAGGCCAGGACCACGCCGACGATGTTCTTGCCGATGTCATGCACATCGCCCTTCACCGTGGCCATGATGATCTTGCCGTTGCTCTTGGCGGTGTCGCCGCTGCGCGCCTTTTCCGCTTCGATGTACGGCAGCAGGTAGGCCACCGCCTTCTTCATCACGCGCGCGGACTTCACCACCTGCGGCAGGAACATCTTGCCGGCGCCGAACAGGTCGCCGACCACGTTCATGCCGTCCATCAGCGGGCCTTCGATCACATCCAGTGGGCGGCTGGAGGCCTGCCGGGCCAGTTCGGTGTCCTCTTCCACATAGGCGTCCAGGCCATGCACCAGCGCGTGCGCCAGGCGCTGCGCCACCGGCTTCTCGCGCCAGGCCAGGTCCTCGGTCTTCGCCGCGCCCTTCTTGCCCTTGTAGCGCTCGGCGATTTCCAGCAGGCGCTCGGTGGCGTCGCTGCGGCGGTTGAGGATCACATCCTCCACGCGCTCGCGCAGTTCCGGCTCCAGCTCGTCGTAGATCGGCATGGCGCCGGCGTTGACGATGCCCATGTCCATGCCGGCGGCGATGGCGTGGTACAGGAACACCGAGTGGATGGCCTGGCGTACCGTTTCGTTGCCACGGAACGAGAACGACACGTTGGAGACACCGCCGGACACATGGCAGTGCGGCAGCGTCTGCTTGATGATGCGGGTGGCTTCGATGAAGTCCACTGCATAGTTGTCGTGCTCTTCGATACCGGTGGCGACGGCGAAGATGTTCGGGTCGAAGATGATGTCCTGTGGCGGGAAACCGATCTCGTCGACGAGGATGCGGTAGGCGCGGGTGCAGATCTCGACCTTGCGCGCGCAGGTATCGGCCTGCCCGCTTTCATCGAAAGCCATCACCACCGCGGCGGCGCCATAGCGCAGGACCTTGCGTGCGTGTTCGCGGAACAGTGCCTCGCCTTCCTTCAGCGAGATCGAGTTGACCACGCTCTTGCCCTGCAGGCATTTCAGGCCGGCCTCGATCACGCTCCACTTGGAGGAGTCGACCATCACCGGGATGCGCGCGATGTCCGGCTCGGACATGATCAGGTTGAGGTAGCGGGTCATCGCCGCTTCCGAATCGATCAGGCCCTCGTCCATGTTGACGTCGAGGATCTGCGCGCCGCTGGCCACCTGCTGGCGGGCCACGTCCACCGCTTCTTCGTAGCGGCCTTCCTTGACCAGCTTGCGGAACTGCGCGCTGCCGGTGACGTTGGTGCGTTCGCCGACGTTGATGAACAGCAGGTCAGGGGTAATGACCAGCGGTTCCAGGCCGGACAGGCGGGTGTAGGGCGAGGTGCTCATGCGGCCTGCTGCTCCTGGGAACCGGGCAGGGCGCGCGGCGGCAGCCCGGCCACGGCCTCGGCAATCGCACGGATATGGTCGGGGGTGGAACCGCAGCAGCCGCCGACCAGGTTCAGCAGGCCATCTTCGGCGAAGCCTCGCAGGGTACTGGCCATGTCCTCCGGCGTTTCGTCGTACTCGCCGAAGGCATTGGGCAGGCCGGCATTGGGGTGTGCGCTGACGTAGCAGCCGGCGACCTGTGCAAGGGTTTCCACGTGCGGGCGCATGGCATCGGCACCCAGCGCGCAGTTCAGTCCGATCGACAGCGGTCGTGCATGCGCCAGCGAGGCATGGAAGGCTTCCGCTGTCTGCCCGGACAGGGTGCGTCCCGACGCGTCGGTGATGGTGCCGGAGATCATCACCGGCAAGCGCGCGCCACGCGCATCAAACGCCTCTTCCAACGCATACAGCGCCGCCTTGGCGTTGAGCGTGTCGAAGATGGTCTCGACCATGAGGGTGTCGGCACCGCCGTCGATCAGGCCCTCGATCGCTTCGCGATAGGTGTCGCGCAGCTCGTCGAAGCTGGTGTTGCGGAAGCCCGGATCGTTGACGTCGGGACTGATCGAGGCGGTGCGGCTGGTCGGCCCGATCACCCCGATCACGAAGCGCGGCTTGCCCGGCGTGGTCGCAGCCACTGCATCACAGCAGGTTCGCGCGACAGCAGCACCGGCCTTGTTCAACTCGTACACCAGGTGTTCGAGGTGGTAGTCGGCCTGGCTGACCGACGTGGCGTTGAAGGTGTTGGTCTCGACCAGATCCGCGCCCGCTTCCAGGTAGGCGGTGTGGATGTCGGCGACGATCTGCGGCCGGGTCAGCAGCAGCAGATCGTTGTTGCCCTTCAGGTCATGGCCTTCCCGTGTCGCGTGATCGCAGCCGGGGCCATGCAGATGGTCGTAG
Organism: Stenotrophomonas sp. GD03877; assembly: GCF_029840555.1. Lineage (NCBI taxonomy): Bacteria > Pseudomonadati > Pseudomonadota > Gammaproteobacteria > Lysobacterales > Lysobacteraceae > Stenotrophomonas > Stenotrophomonas sp. GD03877. The sequence continues at coordinate 17,313 of NZ_JAOCCT010000044.1, forward strand.
CCATCGGCGAAGCGCTCGCCACGGTAATCGTCTTCCTGCAGGCCATGGCGCTGGATCATCGTACCCATCGCGCCGTCGATGATCAGGATCCGCTCGCGCAGGGCGTCGAGCAGGGCGTTGGCACGATCAGGATGCAACCAGGGCAGGGCGGGCATGGCGGTCTCGGGCTCAGGGCTTGTTGGCGATCAGCGAAATCACTTCGAAGTGCGGCGGACGCTTTTCGCGGGTGACTGTCTCCAGGCTGGACACCTGCAGGCCGGCCTTGTCGACGAACCTGCGCAGTTCCTTGTCACTGAAACCGAGGTTGACGTGGCCGTAAGCCTCTACTGCTGCCTTGTGCTCGTGTCGGGCGAGGCTGCACAGCAGCAGGCGGCCACCGGGGCGCAGCACGCGTGCGGCTTCGGTCACCGCCTGCGCCGGTTTGCTGGCGTAGGTCAGCGCATGCATCAGCACCACCAGGTCGAAGCTGCTGTCCTTGAACGGCAGGGCATGCATGTCGCCCTCGCGCACTTCCACATTGGGCAGGCGGCGCAGGCGCTCGCTGGCGGCGGCGACCACGCGTGCGCTGGTGTCGATGCAGATGTAGCGCTTGGCATGCGGGGCGACCAGTTCGGCCAGCACGCCATCACCGGAGGCAATGTCCAGCACGTCGCCGGTTTCGAGCAGTGGCAGCGCGGTGCGCGCAAGGGCCTCCCAGGTCCGGCCTGGAGAGTAGTGGCGCTCCATGTCGCCGGCCACGCTGTCGGCCCAGTTCTGGTCGGAGGCGCGGTGGGCCAGCACGGCGGCGACGCGTTCGGCGTCCTGGCGCAGCAGCGGGTCGTCGCTTCCGTTGCTCAAGGCATGCCACAATGCACGCTGCGCCGGGTCCAGCTGGGCCTCGTCGAAGCGGTAATAGGCCGACACGCCGGCACGGCGGTCGCGAACCAGGCCGGCTTCCTTCAGGCGCGCCAGATGGGTGGACACCCGCGGCTGTGCCAGCCGGGTGATCGCCGACAGTTCGGCCACGGTCAGTTCCTCCTGCTCCAGCAGCGCCAGCAGGCGCACGCGGGTCGCATCGGCGAACACCTTCAGGCGGGTCGACCAGTCTTCAAGATCCATAAATATCTACCTATCGCGATATAGAGATATATTCGCTGAGAAGACCTGCCGCGGTCAAGTCGCTGGCGTACGGAAACCGCCGGGCCCCGGTACAATCGGGGCACCTGGGCGCGCCGTATGTGGCCCATAACTTCATGTACCCGGGAGGGTGTTGTGGATTTCAGCTTTACCGAAGAGCAGTTGATGCTGCAGGACGTGGCGCGGCGGATCGCGCAGGAGAAGATCGCTCCGAGCGCGGAGCACCATGACCGTACCGGCGAGTTCCCGCTGGACAACATCCGCCTGCTCGGCGAGAACGGCCTGATGGGCATTGAAGTGCCGACCGAATACGGTGGCGCGGGGATGGACCCGGTTGCGTACGTGCTGGCGATGGTGGAGGTCGCCGCCGCCGACGCAGCCCATTCGACCATCATGTCGGTCAACAATTCGCTGTTCTGCAACGGCATTCTGACCCATGGTACCGAGCAGCAGAAGCAGACCTACGTGCGTGCCATCGCCGAAGGTACGGCCATCGGTGCATTCGCACTGACCGAGCCGCAGTCCGGTTCGGACGCGACCGCCATGCGCTGCCGCGCGGTGAAGCAGGCCGACGGCACCTTCGTGATCAACGGCAAGAAGAGCTGGATCACCTCCGGCCCGGTGGCCAAGTACATCGTGCTGTTCGCGATGAGCGAGCCGGACAAGGGCGCGCGTGGTATCACCGCCTTCATCATCGATACCGACAAGGCGGGTTTCGGCCGCGGCAAGACCGAGCCGAAGCTGGGCATCCGCGCTTCGGCCACCTGCGAGATCGAGTTCAACGATTACGTGGCGCAGGCCGAAGACGTGCTGGGCCAGGAAGGCGAGGGCTTCAAGATCGCCATGAGCGTGCTTGATGCTGGCCGCATCGGCATCGCCTCGCAGGCCATCGGCATCGCCCGTGCCGCCTATGAAGCGACCCTGGAGTACGTGAAGGAACGCAAGGCGTTCGGCGCAGCCATCGGTACCTTCCAGATGACCCAGGCCAAGATCGCCGACATGAAGTGCAAGCTGGACGCAGCGCTGCTGCTGACCCTGCGCGCCGCATGGGTGAAGGGCCAGGGCAAGCGTTTCAGCACCGAAGCCGCGGTGGCCAAGCTGACCGCTTCGGAAGCAGCGATGTGGATCACCCACCAGGCGGTGCAGATCCATGGCGGCATGGGTTATTCGAAGGAAATGCCGCTGGAGCGCTACTTCCGTGATGCCAAGATCACCGAGATCTACGAAGGTACCTCGGAGATCCAGCGCCTGGTGATCGCCCGCAACGAGACCGGGCTGCGCTGAGTGGTCGTGGCCGCGCCGCCGGTCTGGCGGCGCGGCAGTAGATCCGCGCCATGCGCGGATGCGCTGTTCTCTGGCCGTCTGTAGAGCCGAGCCCATGCTCGGCTCCGGTGCAAGCAGCCGAGCATGGGCTCGGCTCTACAGAGCGGCAACCTGCGCATCGCCATACATTTCATTCTGCGGCGCCCTTCCAAAGCCCCGCTACAATGCAGGCCGTTTTTTTCATGGGTCTGCACGATGATCTATCGCGGTTGGGGTTTCATGACGCTGGTGACGCCGATTGCAGCGATCCTGCTGCTGGCGTACTTCTTTCCGCATGATGGCCCCAAAGGCAACATTCCGTTGCAGCAGGTGCTGTTGGGTGCAGGCATCGGCGCAGCCGTGAACGTGCTGCTGGGCCTGTGGCTCAATCGCGTGCCCCGGCAGAAGGGCGAAGCCGCGCCCCATCATTTCTTCTTCGTGCCGATGCAGTGGGTGGCCTTGGTGATCGTGGCAGTATGCGCGGTGGTTGCGCTGCTGCGCTGAGACGTTACCCTGGTGAGCGCCAACCAAGGTTGGCGGCTACCGGGCATGTCGTTGCTCTGGTAGATGCCAACCTTGGTTGGCATGCATTCAAAAGCGGCAAGAAAAAAGGCCCCGGATCGCTCCGGGGCCTTTCTCGTTTCAGCTCACCACCGGATCAACGATCCGGGCGGTGTGCAGCATCCGCATCACGCTGGCGTTCCATGAACTCCTTGGACGGTTCATCCAGCTTGTCGCCCAGCATGCGGCGCACGACCACGAAGAACACCGGGATCATCAACAGGCCGAGCAGGGTGGCGAACAGCATGCCGCCGATCACGCCGGTACCGATGGCGTGGCGGGAGTTGGCGCCGGCGCCGGTGGAGATCGCCATCGGGATCACGCCCATGATGAACGCGAACGAGGTCATCAGGATCGGTCGGAAACGCAGGCGTGCCGCCTCGATGGTGGCATCACGCAGGGTCTTGCCAGCTGCGCGCTGCTCCACCGCGAACTCGACGATCAGGATCGCGTTCTTCGCCGCCAGGCCGATCACGGTGATCAGGCCGATCTTGAAGAACAGGTCGTTCGGCAGGCCACGCAGCATGGACAGGCCGAGGGCGCCGAGCACGCCCAGCGGCACTACCAGCAGCACCGCCACCGGGATCGACCAGCTTTCATACAACGCGGCCAGGCACAGGAACACCACTACGATCGACAGCACCAGCAGCAGCGTCGCCGCGTTGCCGGCCAGGATTTCCTGGTAGGACATGCCGGACCAGTCGTAGCCGAAACCGGCCGGCAGGTCGTCGTTGACGATCGCCTCCATGGTCTGCATCGCTTCACCCGAGCTGGTGCCCGGTGCCTGCGAACCGACGATGTTGATCGCCGAGTAGCCGTTGTAGCGGCTCAGCGACGGCGGTGCCGACACCCATTCGGACTTGACCACCGTGTTGAGCGGGATCATCGCGTTGGTACCGTCGGCATTGGTGGTGAGGCTGGACGGGCTGTAGAAGCTCTTCAGCGACTCCTGGCCGGTGCGGTACGGGCCATCGGCCTGCATGGTCACGCGCTTGATGCGGCCTTCATAGAAGAAGTCATTGACGTACACCGGGGCCAGCATCAGCTGGATGGTGCTGTACACGTCCGACACCGACATGCCCATCGACTGCGCTTGCACGCGATCCACGTGCAGCTGCAGCTGCGGCGCGTTTTCCAGGCCGTTCGGGCGCACACCGACCAGGTGGTCCGGTTTCTGCGCGGCCTGGCCGAGCAGGATGTTGCGGGCCTGGGTCAGCTGCTCGTAACCGGCACCGCTACGGTCCTGCAGCCACATGTCGAAGCCACCGAACTGGCCAAGGCCCTGCACGGTGGGCAGGTTGACCACGAAGATCTGCGCTTCCTTGATGCCATAGAACGCGCCGTTCATGTTCTGGATGAACTCCGGCGCGGTGAACTTGCGTTCCTCCCACGGCTTCAGGCGGATGAAGCCCATGCCCACGTTCTCGCCGGAACCGACGAAGCTGAAACCGGCCACCTGCAGCATGCCTTCATAGCCATCCTGCTTTTCCAGGATGCCACGCATCTGCGCGAACACTTCGTTGGTCTGGCCCTTGGTCGAGCCCGGCGGCAGCTGCACGATCGCCAGCGCATAGCCCTGGTCTTCTTCCGGCAGGAAGCTGCCCGGCATGCGGGTGAACAGGAAACCGCACAGAGCGGTCAGCACCACGAACAGGATCATCCAGCGCGGCGCATGGCGCACCGCCGAGGTGATGTGGCCCACGTAGGTGTGGCTGATCTTGTCGTAGTACTTGTTGAAGGTGCGGTAGATGATGTTCGGGTTGTCGTTGTGCGTCGGCTTGAGGAAAGTCGCGCACAGCGCCGGGGTGAAGCCCAGGGCCAGGAACGCCGAGAACGCCATCGAGATGGCGATGGTCAGGGCGAACTGCTTGTAGATCTCACCGGCGGCGCCGCCCTGCAGGGCGGACGGGATGAACACCGCAGCCAGCACGACGGTGATCGCCACCACCGCGCCGGTGATCTGGGTCATCGCCTTCTGCGTGGCCGGCTTCGGCGCCAGGCCTTCCTCGGTCATGATGCGTTCGACGTTCTCGATCACCACGATCGCGTCATCAACCACGATGCCGATCGCCAGCACCATCGCGAACAGGGTCAGCTGGTTGATCGTGAAGCCGATCATCCACATGCCCAGGAAGGTACCGAGCAGGGCCACCGGGATGACCAGGGTCGGGATCAGGGTGGCGCGGAAGTTCTGCAGGAAGATCAGCATCACCAGGAACACCAGGAACACCGCCTCGAACAGCGTCTTGACCACTTCCTGGATCGAGATCTTGACGAAGGTGGTGCTGTCGTACGGCGAGAACCAGGTGACGCCGGCCGGGAAGCTGGGCTGCAGTTCGTCCATCTTGGCGCGCACCGCATCGGCCACGTTCAGGGCATTGGCGCCCGGCAGCAGCTGGATGGCGAAGGCGCCGGTCGGCTTGCCGTTGTACTGGGTGTCGAAGCCGTAGTTGTTGGCACCGAAGGCAACGCGGGCGATGTCCTTCAGCAGCACGCGCGAACCGTCAGCATTGGCGCGCAGGATGATGTTCTCGAACTCCTGCGGCGAACTGAAGCGGCCTTCGGCCGAGACCGTGGCGGTGAAGTGCTGGCCTTCCGGCGACGGGTCCGAACCCAGCGCACCGGCGGCGAACTGCACGTTCTGCGCGCGCACCGCCGCCAGCACCTGGCTGGCCGACAGGCCATAACCCTGCATCTTTTCCGGGTTCAGCCAGATGTTCATGGCGTACTCGGAACCGAACTGCTGCGTGCTGCCGACGCCGGGGATACGCGAGACCTGGTCGAGCACGCGCGAACCGACGATGTCGTTCAGGGCGTCACGGTTGATGGCGGCGGTATCGGACTGCAGCGCCACCACCATCAGGAAGCCGGCGTTGGCCTTGGCCACCACCACGCCCTGCTGGGTCACTTCCGAGGGCAGGCGTGGCGTGGCCAGCGAGACCTTGTTCTGCACCTGCACCTGGGCGATGTCCGGATCGGTACCGGTCTCGAAGGTCAGGGTGATCTGTGCACGGCCGTTGGAGGCGGACGAGGAGCTGAAGTACAGCAGGTGATCGATACCGGTCAGCTGCTGCTCGATCACCTGAGTGACCGACTTCTCCGTGGTGTCGGCACTGGCACCCGGGTAGGTGGCCGAGACGGTGACCTGCGGCGGGGCGATGTTGGGATAGGACTCCACGCCCAGGTTGAGGATCGCGATCACGCCGCTGAGCGAGATCAGGATCGCAACCACCCAGGCGAAGACTGGATGTTCGATGAAAAATTTAGGCATGACGGAAGGTTCCCGTTACTGCTTGTTCGAATCGGTGGCTGCCGGCTTGGCCGCATCGGCCTGCTCGGGCTTGGCCGCGTCGGCCGGTGCCTTGCCTGCGGCCGGTGCCGCGCCCGCCGGAGCGGCGCCGCCTGCGGCAGGCTTGCCGTTGGCGTCCTGCCCCGGGGTCCACGGCTTGGCGACTGCCGGTGCGCCTTCCTTGACCTTCTGCACGCCGGCCACGATCACCTTGTCACCGGCGGCCAGGCCGTCGCTGACCAGCCAGTTGCCGTTCTGCGCACCGTCGGTCCAGTTGCCGTTCTGCGCACCGTCGGTCTTCACGTTCTTGCGGATGACCTTGCCGTCGGCACCGACCACCATCACGTAGCCGCCGGTGGTGTCACGCAGCAGTGCCTGCTGCGGCACCAGGTAGGCGTTGTTGCGCTCGCCCAGGTTGGCCTGGAAGCTGACGAAGGCACCCGGCAGCAGGATCTGCTGCGGGTTCGGCAGCAGCGCACGCAGCGACACCGCGCCGGTGGCCGGGTCGACCGTGGTCGAAGAGAAGTCCAGCGTGCCCGGCTCGCTGTAAGTGGTGCCGTCGGCCAGCTTGACGTTGACCGTGGCCTTGCCGTCACCCGACAGCGCCAGCGCGCCCTTGGCCTGCTGCGCACGCAGCTGGGTCAGCTCATCCACGCTCAGCGAGAAGTTCACGTACAGGGGGTCGAGCTGGTCGACGGTGGTCAGCAGGGTCACATCGCCTTGGCCGACCAGCGCACCTTCGGTGACCTGCTGCTTGTTGGCCACGCCGCTGATCGGCGCGGTCACTTCGGTGTAGCCCAGGCTGATGCGCGAAGAGGTCACCGACGCCTCGGCCTGCTTGACCGCGGCCAGCGCGGTGCGCTCGGCCGATTCGGCGTTGTCCAGGTCGGCCTTGGAGACGAACTGCTGCGGGGCCAGCGAACGGGCGCGGTCGGCGGCCACCTTGGCATTGGCGTAGGTGGCGCGGGCCGAAGCCAGCTGGGCCTCGGAGGCGTTGAGCGAGGCACGCAGCGGCGCCGGGTCGATCAGGAACAGGGGTTGCCCCTGCTTGACCTGGGAGCCTTCCTGGTAGACGCGCTTGAGCAGGACACCCGGCACGCGCGCACGCACGTCGGCGCTGCGGAACGGCGACAGGCGGCCGACCAGCTCGCGCTGCAGCGGCAGGGTCTGCGGCTTGGCGTCGATCACGCCCACCTCCGGCGGCGGGGGCGTCTGCTGTTCCGGCTTCTTGCAGGCAGCCAGCGCGACAGCAACGGCGCACGTCAAGGCAAGGGTGCGGAGTGGGGCGGTCATCAGGAGGAACTCCGGGGTTGGTTTGAAGACGGGGCCGGCGACGGCTGAGGCGCGAAGGCGCGCAGGAAGCTGTCGACGGAGAACTCTGCCCAGCGCCGACGCAGCTGCGCGTCATCACGATGGGGGGTATGGAAGCGCTGTTTGTCGAAATCCTGACCGGCGATCATGCTCAGCAGCAGTTCGGCCATGAAGTGCGAGTCGTCATGCCGGAGCTGGCCTTGCATGCAAACGGTTTCAATCCATTCAGCAAGATGAAGCGTCAGCGCGCCGGCACCATGCCGGTACAGCGTACGCGCCTCTTCGGGAAACTGGGATGCATCGGCGGCGATCAGCCGGCAGGCCTGGCCCACGTGCGGTTGGTTGAAGTGCTCCAGGAAGTCGGTGGCGAACTGGAGCAGGCTGGCACGCAGGTCGTCAGTGCGGAGTGCACGGACCATGGCGCCGGTGGCGTGGCCGACGTGGCGCTGCATCACCCGGCGCAGCAGGTCCTGCTTGCTGCCGTAGCGAGAGTACAGGGTCTGCTTGGAGCAGCCGGCGTGCTGGGCCACCGCATCCATGCTCATCTGCATGCCCTGCTGGGCCAGCAGCTCGCGCACGGCATCGAACACGCGCTCATCGCGTGCGTCGAGGGCAACGGGGAGGTAGGCCGGATTCACGCGGTGGACTATACCGTCCAGTTCAGGATTGTGGAATCGAATCGGCGTCGCCGCGTGTGTCTTCCGGTAACACGCTTTGCCGATCCTGTCGGCAGTGCTGAAGCGGGCGCCAGCACCATACCGGTGCGAACTGAATAGGCGTCTAAACCGCAGCAAACCCGAATCTGGTTATTCCGTCCTGCAGCAAGGCCTTTTCGTGCGGTAGGGCTACAATTTCATTTTCCCAACTGAGCAAGCGCATCGCTCTGCCATGAAACCGCAAAAAACCGCAGCCAAGACCGTGAAAAACAAGACCAAACCAGCAGAAGCGGAGGTCGCAGTGACCGCTGGTTTCTCCCTGGAGCCGGTGTACACGGCCTTGCGCAAGCGCTACCCCGCGGCCGCACAGGCCGAAGCAGTGGCATTTGCCACTGACTTCTACAAGCGCATGGAGTCGGACGAGTTCCCGCACCACAGCGCTGAAGAGTGGGCCGCTCTCGCGGCTGAGACGCTGGAATTCGCCCGTGCCCGCAAGGCCGGCAAGGCCAACGTCCGCGTGTTCAATCCGACCGCGAAGGCCAACGGTTGGGAATCGCCGCACACCGTGCTGCAGATCGTCAACGACGACATGCCGTTCCTGGTCGACACCGTCACCATGTCGCTGGCCGAACAGGGCGTGGGTGTCCACGTGCTGGGCCACCCGGTGCTGCGCTTCAGCCGCGACAAGGCCGGCAAGCTGGTCAAGGTCGGCGAAGGTGATGCCGAGTCGGTGATGCTGCTGGAAATCGACCGCCAGCCGGCTGAAGCCATGGCGGCCATCGAGCAGGCCATCAACAAGGCGCTGGACGAAGTGCGTGCGATCGTGCGCGACTGGCAGCCGATGAAGGACAAGGCGCTGGCACTGGCCGACGACCTGGGCAGCCGCCAGCTGCCGGTCGACGCAGCCTCGCGCAAGGAAGCACAGGAATTCCTGCGCTGGGCCGCCGACAACCACTTCACCTTCTTCGGCTACCGCGAGTACCGCGTCGAGAAGCAGGGCAAGGAAGACGTGCTGGCGCCGCTGAACGACACCGGCCTGGGCCTGATGCGCGGCAAGGACAAGTCCGCCGCCCGTCCGGTCAAGACCCTGGCCGCCCAGGGCCTGAACACCACGTCCGGGCTGAAGGACGCGCTGATCCTGACCAAGACCAATGCCCGTTCGCGGGTGCACCGCGCCGGCTACATGGACTACATCGGCGTGCTGGAATTCGACGCCAAGGGCAAGATCATCGGCGAGCAGCGCTTCCTCGGCCTGTTCACCTCCAGCGCCTATAACCGTCGCCCGTGGGAAATCCCGCTGGTGCGCCAGCGCCACGAGCACGTGATGAAGCAGTCGGGCCTGGCCCCGGCCAGCCACAGCGGCAAGGCCCTGCGCCACATCCTGGAAACCCTGCCGCGCGAAGAACTGTTCCAGTCCAGCGAGGACGAACTGTTCCGCACCGCGATGGGCGTGCTGGGCCTGCAGGAGCGCGTGCGCAGCCGCCTGTTCCTGCGCCGCGACAAGTACAGCCGTTTCATCTCCGCGCTGGTCTACCTGCCGCGCGAGCGCTTCAACACCGACGTGCGCCTGCGCATCGAAGCGATGCTGAAGGAAGCGCTGCACGGCGAGTACGTGGACAGCTCGGTGGTGCTGGGCGAATCGCCGCTGGCCCAGGTGCACCTGATCGTGCGCCCGAAGCCGGGTGAAATGCTCGACGTCGATACCGCCGAACTGGAGCAGAAGCTGGCCCAGGTGCTGCGCAACTGGCAGGACGACCTGCGCGAAGCGCTGGTGTCCCGCCATGGCGAGACCGAAGGCCTGCGCATCGCCGCCCGCATCGGCAAGGCGTTGCCGGCCGGCTACATCGAAGACAACAGCACCGCGGTTGCCGCCAACGATGTCAGCCAGCTCGACGCCCTGACCGGCCCGGACGACCTGCGCCTGAGCCTGCAGGCCGTGCCGCGCGAAAGCGGCGATGGCCTGCGCCTGAAGCTGTATCGCCAGCTGGACGACATTCCGCTGTCGGATGCGCTGCCGATGATGGAAAACATGGGCCTGCGCGTGATCGCCGAGCGTCCGTACCGCCTGTCGGTCGACAACGCGCCGGTGTACGTGCAGGACTTCGAGGTCGAATCGACCGCCGGCGCGATCGATGCCGCCAGCGTCGATGAAGCCTTCGGCGAGACCTTCGCCCGCGTCTGGCACGGCGATGCCGAGAACGATGGCTTCAACCGCCTGGTGCTGGCTGCCGGCCTGCATTGGCGCCAGGTCGCCATGCTGCGTGGCTACTGCAAGTACCTGCTGCAGACCGGCGTGCCGTTCTCGCAGGCCTACGTGGAAGGCACCTTCGCGCGCTACCCGCTGCTGGCCCGCCTGCTGGTCGAGCTGTTCGAAGCGCGCTTCGATCCGGCCACCGGCCACGAGAGCAAGGACGACATCGCTGCCGGCCAGGCCCAGCTGAAGGCCCACTTCGATGTGCTGGCTGCTGGCGACGACGCCACCCTGAAGGTGCTCAAGACCGTGGTCGACGCCCGCAAGGGTGACCGCGACGCACAGATGCAGGCTGCGCGCGATGCGCTGCTGAAGCTGATGGACCGCGTGTCCAGCCTGGACGAGGACCGCATCCTGCGCTCGTTCATGGGTGTGATCGACGCGACCCTGCGTACCAGCTACTACCAGACCGATGCCAACGGCCAGCACGGCCATGTCATCAGCTTCAAGTTCGATTCGGCGCTGGTGCCGGACCTGCCGAAGCCGCGCCCGTACCGCGAAATCTTCGTCTACGGCCCGCGCGTGGAAGGTACCCACCTGCGCTTCGGCGCCGTGGCCCGTGGTGGCCTGCGCTGGTCGGATCGTCGCGAAGACTTCCGTACCGAAGTGCTGGGCCTGGTCAAGGCGCAGATGGTCAAGAACACCGTCATCGTGCCGGTCGGCGCGAAGGGTGGCTTCTTCGCCAAGATGCCGCCGGTGAATGGCGATCGCGATGCGATCTTCGCCAACGGCGTGGCCTGCTACAAGCTGTTCATCCAGGGCCTGCTGGACATCACCGACAACATCGTCAACAACAAGATCGTGCCGCCGGTGGATGTCGTGCGCCACGACATGGACGATCCGTACCTGGTGGTGGCCGCCGACAAGGGCACCGCGACCTTCTCCGACATCGCCAACGGCCTGGCCATCGCGCACGGCTTCTGGATGGGCGATGCGTTCGCCTCCGGTGGTTCGGTCGGTTACGACCACAAGGGCATGGGCATCACCGCACGTGGTGCGTGGGAGTCGGTCAAGCGCCACTTCCGTGCGCTGGGCCGTGACAGCCAGAGCCAGGACTTCACCGCGGTCGGCGTCGGCGACATGTCCGGCGACGTGTTCGGCAACGGCATGCTGCTGTCGCGCCACATCCGCCTGGTCGCCGCGTTCGACCACCGCCACATCTTCCTGGACCCGAACCCGGATGCGGCCACCACGTTCGTCGAACGTGAGCGCCTGTTCACCGTGCCGCGTTCGAGCTGGGCGGACTACGACGCCAAGCTGATCAGCAAGGGCGGCGGCGTCTATCCGCGCAGCCTGAAGTCGATCGAGATCACCCCGCAGGTGCGCGAAGCGCTGGGCCTGGACGACAACGTCAAGGCGCTGTCGCCGAACGATCTGATGAGCGCGATCCTGAAGGCGCCGGTCGACCTGCTGTGGAACGGCGGCATCGGTACCTACGTGAAGGCTGCCAGCGAGCAGCACAGCGATGTCGGCGACCGCGCCAACAACGCGCTGCGCGTGAATGGTGGCGAGCTGCGCTGCAAGGTAGTGGGCGAGGGCGGCAACCTGGGCATGACCCAGCTGGGCCGCATCGAAGCCGCGCAGGCCGGCGTGCTGCTCAACACCGACTTCATCGACAACTCGGCCGGTGTCGACACCTCCGACCATGAAGTCAACATCAAGATCCTGCTCAACGATGTGGTGCGGGCCAAGAAGCTGACCGTCGAGCAGCGCAACAAGCTGCTGGCCTCGATGACCGATGAAGTCGCAGAGCTGGTGCTCAACGACAACTACCGCCAGAACCAGGCGCTGAGCCTGATGGAGCGGATGGCGGTCAAGCGCCTGGGTTCCAAGCAGCACTTCATCCGTACCCTGGAACAGCAGGGGCTGCTCGACCGCCAGATCGAGTTCCTGCCGTCCGACGCCGAGCTGTCCCAGCGCAAGGCACGTGGCCAGGGCCTGACCCGTCCGGAACTGTCGGTGCTGCTGTCCTACTCCAAGCTGGTGGCGTTCGCCCAGCTGCTGGATTCGGACATCCCGGAAGATCCGTACCTGTCCAAGGAACTGCAGCGCTACTTCCCGACCCCGCTGCAGAAGAAGTACGCCGACGCGATGGAGCGTCACCGCCTGAAGCGCGAAATCATCGCCACGGCCGTGACCAACCAGACCATCAACCGCATGGGCGCTACCTTCCTGATGCGCATGCAGGAAGACACCGGCCGTTCCATCGCCGAGGTCGCCAAGGCCTACACCATCAGCCGCGAAACGCTGGATGCACGCGCGCTGTGGGCGCAGATCGATGCCCTCGACGGCAAAGTGCCGGAGTCGGTGCAGATCGATGCGCTGGAAGTGATCTGGAAGCTGCAGCGCTCGTTCGTGCGCTGGCTGCTGTCGCGCCCGGGTGCGATGCCGGGCATCACCGAAGCGGTCAACCGCTACCAGGGTCCGTTCAACGACATCCGCGTTGCTTCGGGTGTGCTGCCGGATTCGCAGCGTCCGACCTACGAAGCCCTGGTGGCCGAGTGGAAGGAGAAGGGCCTGCCGTCCGCACTGGCGCAGCAGTTGGCCGAACTGCACTTCCTGGAGCCGGCGTTCGACATCATCGAACTGGCCCGCACCCGCAAGCTGAAGCCGGTGGACGTGTCCAAGGTCCACTTCCGCCTGGGCGATGCCCTGCAGCTGCCGTGGCTGTTCGAGCAGGTCGACGCGCTGGAGGTCAACGGTCGTTGGCACGCCGTGGCACGTGGCGTGCTGCGTGACGAACTGGCGGCCAACCACCGCAACCTGGCCGGCCAGGTGCTGGGCACCAAGGGCAGCAGCGCGGAGGCCAAGGTCGCAGCCTGGATGGGCCGTGACGACAACAGCCTGCGCTTCACCCTGGCGATGCTGGCCGAACTGGCCGAGCAGAAGACCCTGGACTACCCGACCGTTTCGGTCGCAGTCCAGCGCCTGGGCCAGCTGGCCGCGCACGGTGCGTAAGTGATGTAACGCCGGGCGCTGCCCGGCATGCGTGAAACACAGCGGCCCCGCGAAAGCGGGGCCGTTCTGTTTTTGCCTGTCTATTCTGCGATCACTGACCCGACGCCGGCCGTCGACCTGTCAGGTGGATGTCCGGCCCGTCCGCCGGGACCGTGAGCGCCATGGATGGCGCGACCGAGCCCCCAGGGATGGGTTTACGGCGTGTCCCGGCGGACGGGCCGGTCATCCGCCCAGCGGAGTCCAACCTCCGGCGCTCGGTTATGCTCTCCCTCATGCCTTCCCCCCGGATCCACCGATGAGCGACACCCCCCGCATCGCTTTCCTGGCCAGCACCACCGAACCTGCGCAGATGGCTCGCGCGGCGATGATTTCGCGTTATGGCGATCACACGCCGGAGCAGGCCGACGTACTGTGCCCGCTGGGTGGCGACGGCTTCATGCTGCAGACCCTGCACCGGCACGGGCACCTGGGCAAGCCGGTGTTCGGCATGAAGCTGGGCACGGTCGGTTTCCTGATGAACCAGTACCGTGGCGACGATGACGTGCAGGCCCGCATTGCGCGCGCCGAACCGGCCAACCTGCGCCCGCTGGAAATGGTCGCGCTGACCGAATCGGGCACCAGTACCGGTTCGCTGGCCTACAACGATGTCTCGCTGCTGCGGCAGACCCGGCAAGCCGCGCATATCGGCATCGACCTGAACGGCCAGGAGCGCGTGGCTGAACTGATCGGCGACGGCGTGCTGGTGGCCACCCCGGCCGGCAGCACCGCCTATAACTATTCCGCGCATGGCCCGGTGCTGCCGCTGGGCTCGCACACCATCGCGCTGACGCCGTTGGCGCCCTATCGCCCACGGCGCTGGCGCGGCGCGATCCTGAAGGCGGATACCGAAGTGCGCTTCCGCGTGCTTGATCCGTACAAGCGTCCGGTCAGCGTGACCGCCGATTCGCACGAGACCCGCGACGTGGTCGAGGTGACCATCCGCGAGTCGAAGGACCGCCGCGTGACCCTGCTGTTCGACCCGGAGCACAATCTGGAAGACCGGATCCTGAGCGAACAGTTCGTTTTTTGAGGACAATAGGCGGCCGGCCATGCCGACCGCTTGAAGGACCCCCACCGATGGGCGACAACTCCCCCCGTTTGCTGACCGTCGCGGTGACCTCGCGCGCGCTGTTCGACCTCGAGGAAAGCCACGCGTTGTTCGAGAGCGATGGCGTGGCGGCCTATGCCGAGTTCCAGCGTCAGCACGAAGACGACATCCTCGGCCCGGGTGTGGCGTTCCCGGTGGTGCGCAAGCTGCTGGCACTGAACCAGGGCGCCAGTCCAGAGAACCCGCGGGTCGAGGTGATCCTGCTGTCGCGGAACTCGGCCGATACCGGCCTGCGCATTTTCAACTCGATCCAGCACTACGGCCTTGGCATCATCCGCGCGACGTTCACCGCCGGCGAGCCGACCTGGCCCTACGTGAAGCCGTTCGGAACCGACCTGTTCCTGTCGGCCAACCCGGAATCAGTGCGCAGCGCGCTGCGCCATGGCATCGCCGCGGCCACCATCCTGCCCAAGCCGCCCGGCGAAACCGCCGCGGCGGCAGCCGATCAGATCGACATCACCCGGCCGGCCGGGCAGCTGCGCATCGCCTTCGACGGTGATGCGGTGATCTTCGGTGATGAGAGCGAGCGCATTTCGCGCGAGCAGGGCGTGGAAGCGTTTGGCCGCCACGAGCGCGAACGTGCCCGGGAACCGCTCAGTGGCGGCCCGTTCCGCGGCTTCCTGTCGGCCCTGCATACGCTGCAGGAAGTCTTCCCGGCCGGCGAAAGCGCACCGATCCGCACCGCATTGGTGACCGCACGCTCGGCACCGGCGCACGAGCGGGTGATCCGCACCCTGCGCGAGTGGGGCGTGCGCCTGGACGAGGCGCTGTTCCTCGGCGGCCGCCACAAGGGCCCGTTCCTGCAGGCGTTCGGCGCCGACATCTTCTTCGATGATTCGCAGCACAACATCGACAGCGCCCGCGAGCATGTGGCCGCCGGCCACGTACCGCACGGCGTCGCCAACGAAGGCTGAAGCCATGCCGGGTAGGTGCCGACCTCGGTTGGCACTGCCATGCATCGGCGCCCACCAAGGTGGGCATCTACCAGAGCCGCATGCCCCGGTAGTTGCCAACCTAGGTCGGCATCGCCCTCAGGCCCCGGGTACGATCAAGGGCTGCCCGACATCCCCAGCTGCAGGTCCACCACCTTCCAGCGCAGGCCCTGCGGCTCCAGCACGACCTTCATCGGCGCCTGGCCGGGGCCGCGATCGACATCGATCACGAAGCGGTCCAGCGCTTCGAAATGATGCTCGGCATTCTTCAGCGGTCGCGCCGGCTCGGTCGGGCCGAAGGCATCGCCGCCCTGCAGTTCATTGCGGCCGCGCTTCCATAGCACGTGGCCCTGCAGCATCGCGCCGATACCGGTCGGGGTCACCATGGTGTCCACCGCGGCACCGCCTAGCTGGTCGCCCAACCCATACAGCAGGGCACCGAAGGGACTGGCCGCCACATCCGGGCCGGCCTGGCGCACCAGGTAGTCGTTGAGCTGCGCCCGCAGGCTGCTGCGCACGCGCGGGAAATCCACATAGCGCTCCAGGCGTGCGGTGTCGCGCTGTTCAATGGCCTGGGACAGCCCGCGCACGGTCATGTAGGGGCCACCGAACCACCAGGCGGCCAAGGCCAGGACCAGCAGCACAACGAGTACTGTGAGTTTCTTCATGCCGCACAGACTGCCGCAACCGCAGCGGCATGGGGTGAAGACTCAATGACTGGGTGATCCGCGCCCATCACCGAAGGCGTTCACCAGCTGCTGGCGTTCGGCTGCGGTCAGTGCCTCAAGCCGCGTCGCCAGCACTTCGTCCAGGCTGACGGTGCGGGTGGTGCCGAGGATGCCGCTGGCCACGCCGGGATGGCCCAGGGCGTAGGCAAACGCGGTCTGGGCGGGGCGCTGGCTGCGGATGGTAGCGATGGCGTGGCGCATCCGGCGTGCGCTGTGCATCAGTGCGCGGCTGCTTGGCTTGAGCCAGGCTCTGGCCAGGTACCAGGCGTCGGCCGGGCGCGGCAGGCGGGCGCGTGACGGCAGCAGATGGCCCTGCGCCAGCACGGTGCCGGCGAGCACGCCGATGCCCGCCGCGTGCAACTGGTCGATCAGCGGTTCACGGTCCTGCTGCAGGGCGTTGTAGTCCAGAAGCACCACGTCGAACAGCGTGGGATGGTCGATCATCCAGCACAGGGTCGACGCCGTGTGCGTATTGATGCCGGTGTGCCGGATCAGCCCGC
The DNA here is from genome assembly GCF_029840555.1 of Stenotrophomonas sp. GD03877. NCBI lineage: Bacteria > Pseudomonadati > Pseudomonadota > Gammaproteobacteria > Lysobacterales > Lysobacteraceae > Stenotrophomonas > Stenotrophomonas sp. GD03877. Next base: position 34,064 of record NZ_JAOCCT010000044.1, read on the forward strand.
GTTCGCGCAGTCGCTGCAGTGTGGCCAGCAGGTCATCGTTGATGTCGTGCTGGCTGGCACCGTGCAGCTGGTAGATATCGAGGTAATCCAGGCCGAGGTTGCGCAGCGAGGCTTCGCAGCTGGCGGTGATGGCGGCGGGCGAGAAATTGCGCTGCTCGGCGCCGCTGATGCCGGCCTGGCCGGTCAGCGTGCCGCCCTTGCTGGAGATCACCAGCGACTCGCGCGGGTATCGCTTCAGCAACGGGCGCAGGATGCGGCCCAGCCGCGGCTCGGCGTGGAAACCGGAGTAGTTGTGACCGGTGTCCAACAGGTTGACGCCCTGTGCCAGTGCATGCTCGACCACGTGCGCGGCCGACTGTTCCGGGAACCGGCGATGCCCCCAGAAGCCGGAACAGCCCAGGCCCACCGGCGAAACCGCCAGCCCGGTGCGGCCCAGCGTGCGGCGTTGGTGCGCCAACGGCATCAGAATTCCAGGTCCAGCGCCGCGCACAGATAGTCGACGAACGGGCCCAGCCCTGCCAGATCCCTGCCGAGCGTGGACAGCAGGCGAGGGCCGGTCATGGTGGCGTCGTCCAGCGAGCGCCACATCACCCAGTTGCGATGCTTGAGGTCGTCGATGAACTCGAAATCGGCCGGGAAGCCGCGCGGTGGACGCACCAGTTTTTCGCTCTCCTCGAAGTCGAAGCGCTTGCGCAGCGCGGGAGCATGCGCGGCCGCCTTCCAGCTGCCCGGGTTGTCGAGGATGAAGTGGCGCAAGCGGCGCTGGGTCTCCGGTTCTGGATGCCACAGGCCGGCGCCAACGAAGCTCTCGCCCGGTTGCAGGTGCACGTAGAACGAAGGCGCGGCCACTTCGCGGCGGCGCTCATGGAACAGGCGCGCACCCTGCCAGGTTTTGTACGGGGATTTGTCGTTGGAGAAGCGCGCGTCGCGGTGGATGCGGAACAGCGAGCCACCGACGCCACGGGTATCGGCGCGGAAGTGGTCGCTGATCTCCGCCAGCGCTGGCTGCAGGTCACCCAGCAGGCGCAGGAACGGCTGCCGGACGTGGTCTTCATACTGCTGGCGGTGATCGTTGAACCACGCCTTTTCGTTATGCCGCGCCAGGCTGCGCAGGAACTTGAAGCTGGCGTCCGAGAAATAGGTACTCACAAGGTCTCCTGCAGCTGCTGGCCCCAGTCGCGCAGCGATTGCAGCAGGGCCTGGCGCCGGGTGTCATCGGGCGCTTCGGCGGCCAGTGCATCGAGCTGCTGCTGGTACTGGGGCAGGTTGAGTTCGCCCAGGCCGCCGTCTCCGAGCAGGCGCTGGCGGCGGTAATCCTGCCAGCGCTGGCGTTCAGGCGGCGCGAGGCTGTCGGGATGATTGCGCGCGCGGTAGCGGAACAGCAGTTCGGGCAGGCGCGGGTCGCGGAAGCGACCTTCCAGCGCGGCCAGCTGTTCCGGCGCGGTGGTGCGTGCCAGCGCAAGCAGCGGTTTGTCGCCGTTGCCGAGGAAGCCGTCGTACAGCGAGGCATCGACGTCGGCCACGGTGGCCGCACGGGGCTGGTTGTAGACCTGGCGCGCCTTCTCGGCCAGCTGCGGGGCGAACGCGCGCAGGCGCTCGACCTTGGCTTCGATGGCCGCAACGTCCAGGCCCAAGCGCTCATGGTCGTCGGCACGCAGGTGGTTCCAGGCGATCAGTGCCGGCACCTTGTTCAGATGCACTTCCTTCAGCGGTACCCGCGCCACGCCTTCGGGCAGCTCGCTGGCGCGCATGTACAGGCGCTGTGCGATCACCTCGGCGGGCAGTTCCAGCAGGTCGTCAATCTCGCCTTCCAGGTCGAACACGATCACCCGGTTGTTGATGGTGGGATGCACGGCCAAGGGCAGCACCGGCGCCGCGCACAGGCGGCTGGCCGGGTAGCGCATGGAAATATGCAGCACGGGTTTCATCGCGGTCACGTCCAGCAGGCTGCCGACGAAGCGCTTGTCGCGCAGCTTCAGCGCGTACTCCCACAGCCGCGGCTGCGACTGCTTGAACAGCCGTGCCATGCCGATGGTGGCGCGCACGTCGGACAGCGCTTCGTGCGCGTCGCCTTCGCGCACGTTGTTGGCCTCGGCCAGGTGCTCGAGCTTGAACGAGGTGGCGCCGTCCTCGCGCAGCGGCCACTGGATGCCGTCCGGACGCATCGCGCGCATGAGTCGCAGCATGTCCAGCAGGTCCCAGCGCGAATTGCCGTTGCGCCACTCGCGTTCGTAGGGGTCATGGAAGTTACGGAACAGGCCGTAGCGGACGAATTCATCGTCGAAGCGCAGGGTGTTGTAGCCCAATGCGCAGGTGCCGGGACGCGACAGCTGCTCGTTGATACGGTCGAAGGCTTCGGCCTCGCTGATGCCCTCGGCCAGGGCCTGCTGCGGGGTGATGCCGGTGACCAGGGTGGCCATCGGCGAGGGCAGCAGGTCGTCGGCCGGGCGCACGAAGAAACTGACCGGGGTATCGATCTCGTTGAGGTCGGCGTCGGTACGGATGGCGGCGTACTGGGAGATGCGCGTGCGTCGCGGGTCCTGGCCGAAGGTTTCCAGATCGTAGAACAGGAAGCTGTCAGCCATCAGTGCGCGCCCTCCAGGATCGGCAGCTGCGCGTGGATCTGCGCTTCCAGTGCCGTCCAGTCGATGTTGTCCAGTGAGTGGTGACCTGCAGTGGCCGCCGCCAGCATCTCGCGCTGCAGTTCGGTGCGGCGCAGCGCCTCGGCGTAGGGCGTGTGCAGGAAAGTGACCATCGTGTAATGCGGTACGAAGCGGGTCGGCCAGCGCCGCTGCAGTTCCTGCTCCAGGTCGCGCTGCAGAAGGAACGCAGGATCGGCCACGCGGTCGCGCATCTCCAGGTAGTTCTCCAGCGCCATCTGCTGGATGGCACGTGCATTCGGCTTGCGTTCGGCTTCGAAGGCTTCGAACGCGCCTTCCAGGTCGTCCGCTTCCATCAGATGACGGGCCAGAGACACGCAATCCTCGAATGCGCAGTTCATGCCCTGGCCGTGGAACGGCACCATCGCATGCGCAGCATCGCCGATCAGTACGGCGCGGCCCTGCTGATGCCATCGGTCCAGGGTGAGCGTGCCGAGCAGGCCCGGGGGGTGTTGTTCCCAGTCCGCGCGCAGGTTCGGGATCAACGGCAAGGTGTCGGCGAACTCCCGCGCGAACAGCGCCTCGGCCTGTACGCCGGTGTTGACCGTGGCGAAGCTGGGCTCGCCCTGGTTGGGCAGGAACAGGGTGACGGTGAAGGTGCCTTCGTGGTTGGGCAGGGCGATGCACATGTAGTGGCCGCGCGGCCAGATGTGCAGTGCGTTGCGCTCGATGCGGAAGCTGCCATCTGCGGCCGGCGGGATCTCCAGCTCCTTGTAGGAGTGGTCGAGGAAGGCGATGTCCTCGCCCAGTGGCGCACGGCGGTTCATCGCCGCGCGCAGCGCCGAGCCGGCGCCGTCCGCACCGATCAGGGTGTCGAAGCGGATGTCGTGCGGGCTGTCGTCGCGATCATCGATGAAGCGCGCGTAGCCGGCATCGAAATCGACGGTGTGCAGGCGGCGATGGAAGTGCACGGTGGCGCCGGCCTGTTCGGCCAGTTCCAGCAGTGTGGTGTTCAGGTCGCTGCGGTGGATCGACCAGATCACTTCGCTGTCATCACGGCCATAGCGCTGCAGCTGCGGTTCGCCTTCGCGCGGGTGCACCATGCGGCCGCGCATCATCACCGCGCGCGCCATCACCTCGTCTTCCACGCCGGCCTGGCGCAGCGCATTGCGCCCACGCTCGGCCAGCGCCAGGTTGATCGAGCGGCCGCTCTCGTAGTCGGCCACGCGCGGATCGCCGCGGCGCTCGTACAGGGTGATGCGCCAGCCCTGGCGTGACAGCAGGATGGCCAGCAGGGACCCGGCAAGGCCGGCACCGATAATGCTCAACGAGCGGGAAGCGTGTGCGATCAACGAACTGTCCAGCAGTAGGGGAAGGGGCCGGCTTAGAGGCCGGCCCAGGCTTCCACTTCCTCGACGAAGTGGTGCACGTCCAGGTAGCGGTTGTAGAGCGGGGTGGGCGAAATACGGATCACGTCGGGTTCGCGCCAATCGCCGAGCACGCCGATGCCGCGCAGGTGTTCGAACAGTGCGCGGCCACGTTCGCGGCCCCCGATCACGCGCAGCGACAACTGGCAGCCGCGACGCTGCGGGTCGGCCGGGGTGATGATGTCCAGCACCTGCGGCAGGCGCGCGCGTACGAGTGCTTCGAGCATGCCGGTGAGTGCCAGCGATTTGCTGCGCAGCGCCTCCATGCCGGCACGCTCGAACAGCTCCAGCGAGGCACGCAGCGGTGCCAGGCCGAGGATCGGCGGGTTGCTCAGCTGCCAGCCTTCGGCGCCGATGGCCGGGGTGAACTGTGGTGCCATCTGGAAGCGGGTGGACTCTTCATGGCCCCACCAGCCGGCGAAACGCGGAAGGCTGGTGTCGCGATGGTGGCGCTCGTGCACGAAGGCGCCGGCAACCGCGCCAGGGCCGCTGTTGAGGTACTTGTAGTGGCACCACACGGCGAAGTCGGGTGCGATGTCATGCAGGCGCAGCGGCAGGTTGCCGACCGAGTGCGCCAGGTCGAAGCCGATGCGTGCGCCCTGCAGGCGGGCGGCACGGGTGATCGCATCGAGGTCGAAAGCCTGGCCGGTGCGGTACTGCACGCCCGGCCACAGCACCAGCGCCAGGCGCGGGCCGTGTTCGGCGATGGCGTGCTCGATCGCGGCCAGCGAGATCGTGCCGTTGGCCTCGTCCGGCTGCACTTCCACCAGGCACTCGGCCGGGTCGAAACCATGGAAGCGGATCTGTGCTTCCACCGCATGACGGTCGGTCGGGAATGCACCGGCCTCCATCAGGATCACCGGGCGCTCGGCCGTTGGCCGGTAGAAGCTGACCATCATCAGGTGCAGGTTCACGCTCAGCGTGTTCATCGCCACCACCTCGCTGGGCAGCGCACCAACCACGCGGGCCAGCTGCGCGCTCACCAGACGGTGGTAGGACAGCCACTGCGTCGGGCCGGTGAAGTGGCCTTCCACGGCCAGCTCGCCCCACTGCTTCATCACTTCCTGCACGGCCGCCTGTGCGCCACGCGGCTGCAGCCCCAGCGAGTTGCCGACGAAGTAGGTCTGCTCGCCGCCACCATGGCGCGGAATCAGGAATTCATTGCGCAGCGGGCGCAGCGGATCGGCGGCGTCCAGGGCGATGGCGTGGGTGCGGCTGAGCAGGTCGGACATGGTCGGGCAACAGGCTGCAACGGGACCGCCAGTGTAGCGCTTGGCGGCGTGCCTGCCGCCGAACC
>NZ_JAOCCT010000045.1:0-36239 GCF_029840555.1 Stenotrophomonas sp. GD03877
CTGCCGCCACGCGTTGTTGCTGGCCAACACTGAGCGTACCCGCCCGCCGCTGCATCAGCTCAGGATTGAGCTGCAGGGCCTGCAGCAGGCGGGCGATCTCGGCATCCAGCGGCCCGCTGATGCGTGCGCTGCGCAGGCGCGAGAAGCGCAGGCCCAGCGCGATGTTGTCGCGCACGGTGAGGAACGGCAGCAGATTGAACTGCTGGAAGATCACGCCCAACTGGTCGGCACGGAAACGATCCCGCGCCGCACCACCCATGTCCTGCAGTGCGTGGCCGGCCACCTCGACACGGCCCTTGCGGGGCAGCAGCACGCCCGCCAGCAGGCCCAGCAGGGTGCTTTTGCCGCCACCGCTGATTCCGCGCAGCAACACGCTGCTGCCCTGCTCGACCCACAACCGCGGGATGTCCAGCACCAGCCGCGTGCCGTAGCCGAACTGCACGTCTTCCAGCGAGATCACCGGTGCCGCGCTCACGGTGCCAGCACCACGCGCAGGTTGTCGGGCGTCAGCACACTGCGGTTTTGACCATTGGCGGTTGCGCTGTTGACGATGACTTCGTGCAGGCCCGGGAAAAGTACGGGCAGGCGCACGACGATGGCGCGCAGCGCGGCAGGTTTGGCACAGTGGTACTGCAGCGTTGCGCTGAAACCTGCGTGCCGGTGCTGTCCCGGCGGCGGCGCGGCGGCCGTCGCGTCGAAGCCCTCCGCATCGGCTTTACTGGTGGCCAGACGGCAGCCCGCAGCGGTGGGCAAGGTGACCCAGTTGCCGCCCTTCAGCAATGACGTCGCCCGTGCCAGCGCGGCCTGCTCGGCTGCATTGGCCGGCGGCCGCTCGTAATCGAGGATGCCGATGCCGGGGGCCTGAAGGGCGAATTCCAGGGTTTGCTGGTCAAGCGCAACATCCACTGTCGCCTGGCCATGCACATGCGGTGCGTTCTGGCGGATGTCGTGGGCCTGCGCGGCGCTGGCAGCCAGCAGCAGGAAAAGAGCAGCGGGAAGCTTCATGGGAAAGACTCCAATTGTTACTATGTAACATTATGGACCACATTCCCACGACCTCCGCAAGGGCCCTGGCCCAGCCGCCAACTTCGGCACGCTGGCACCCCCGCTTCGATCTTGCCGGTGCCTGGCTGTCCCTGGCCTGCGCCGCCCACTGCATCGCCCTGCCCCTGCTGCTGGCCTTCGTGCCGGCAGCGATGATGGCGCTGCGCTCGTTCCAGCATCCCGGCCATGGCGCGATGACATTGCTGCTGATGATGTCGCGCTGGGAATGGCTGTTCGCGCTGCTGGCCTCCTCGTTGGCCTTGGCGAGTACCTCGGCCGGGGTGCACCGGCATCGGCGCTGGCGGCCTGTGCAGCTGGCCTGCGCCGGCGCCATCCTGCTGCTGTCGGCCTCTCTGTACCTGCCGCTGAAGGAATCGCTGCTCTGGCATGGCGTGGCCACGGCATGTGGTGGCGTGCTGTTGGCGTTCGCTCACATCGGCAACCGACGGGCGCTGCGCAAACGGTAGTGCCGGCCGCTGGCCGGACGGAAAAACACCATCCACGCATGGCGTGGATCTACTGATGCACTTCCGGCAGCCGGCCAGCGGCCGGCTCTACCCTTCTCTATTCGTCGAACGGTCGCTGTCCCAGCGTCTGCGTCACGTGGTCGACGAAACAGGTGATGCGCGCGGCCAGCGCGGTGTTGCGGTAGTACACCGCATTGATCGGCTGCCGCACCTCCTGCGTCTGCTTGGCAAACAGCTGCGCCAGGCGGCCATCACGCCGGTCCTGGCGGGTCAGGAAATCAGACAAGCAGGCGATGCCCAGCCCGGCCACCGCCATCTGCCGCAGTGTCTCGCCACTGGATGAAGCGATCGCCGGCTCGATCACGAAAGGCCCACCATCGGCATCGTGCAGCGGCCATTCGTTCAACGAACTGGGCTGGGTGAAGCCCAGCAGATCGTGCTTGCGCAGCTGCTCCACGCGTGTCGGCGTGCCATGCCGTCGCAGGTACTCGGGACTGGCGACGACGCGGATGCGGCTGTGGCCGATCGGCCGCGCATGCAGGGTGGAATCGCGCAGCACGCCGATGCGGAACGCCACGTCGGTGCGCTTCTCGATCAGGTCGGTGATGCCCTCGTTGGAATTCAGCTCCAGCTCCACTTGCGGGTAGCGCTCGCGGAAGCCCTCCAGCAACGGCACGATCACATGCAGCATGAACGGCGTGGCGGCGTCCACGCGCAGGCGCCCGACCGGCTGCAGCCGCCGCGCGGCCATCTGTTCCTCGGCCTCGTCCACCGTGGCCAGGATCGTGCGCGCGTACTCCAGGAACGCCGCGCCCTCCTCGGTCAGCTCCAGCCGCCGCGTGGTCCGCCGCAGCAGCGTGGTCTGCAGCTTGTCTTCCAGCCGCGCCAAGGTGCGGCTGGTGGCGGAGATGGTCAGTTCCAGCGCCTCGGCCGCCGCCGTGATCGAACCACTGTCGACCACGGCCACGAAGGCCTTCAGCTCATCCAGGGTGGTTTTCATTTTTTACCTCGGCGCAAAAGCGTTTCCCGTATACACAGCTTAATCAACAAATGTAAAGCGCCCACACTTCGCCCTGTCCCGAGCCCACCGGCTCCCAACGAAGTCCCTGGAGTCCATCATGAGCGTTCCTTCCTTTGGCGTCGGCACCTTCCGCCTGACCGGCCAGACCGTCATCGACTCGGTGCGCAACGCCCTCGAGGTCGGCTACCGTGCGGTCGATACCGCGCAGATCTATGGCAACGAAGCCGAAGTCGGCCAGGCCATCGCCGAATCCGGCGTCCCACGCGACCAGCTGTTCCTGACCACCAAGATCTGGGTGGACAACTACGCCGCCGACAAGCTGATCCCAAGCTTGCGCGACAGCCTGGCCAAGCTGCGCACCGACTATGTCGACCTGCTGCTGATCCACTGGCCGGCGCCGGGCAATGGCGTTGAACTGCGCGAGTACATGACCGCGCTGGCCGACGCCAAGACGCTGGGCCTGACCCGCCAGATCGGTGTGTCCAACTTCAACATCGAGCTGACCCGGCAGGCCATCGAGGTGGTCGGTGCCGGCGAGATCGCCACCAACCAGATCGAACTGAGCCCCTACCTGCAGAACCCGGCACTGACCACCTTCCTGCAGGACCAGGGCATCACCGTGACCTCCTACATGACCCTGGCCTACGGCAAGGTGCTGAAGGATCCGGTGCTGGCCACCATCGCCGACAAGCACCAGGCCACCGTGGCCCAGGTTGCGCTGGCGTGGGCGCTGCAGCGCGGTTACTCGGTCATCCCGTCCTCGACCAAGCGCGAGAACCTGGCCAGCAACCTGCTCGCCCAGGACCTGCGCCTGGATGCCGATGACATGGCCGCGATCGCCGCGCTTGACCGCAACGGCCGCGAAGTCGATCCGCCGGGCCTGGCCCCGGCCTGGGACTGAGGCGCCAGGCCATGGGCAGTGCGATGACCCGGTTGCAGGCCGGTGGTTTCAGCATCGGCATCGAAGCACCGCTGGACAATGACTGGACGCCGCTGGGCGAACAGGCACGACGCGCCGCGCGACGCCTGCCCGGCGAACCGGACCTGCAGTGCCATGCAGAACTGGCACGCTTGGCCGACCGCCTCGGCTTCCGTGCGCTGTGGGTGCGCGACGTGCCGGTGTACGACCCGGCCTTCGGTGATGCGGCACAGGTGTTCGAGGTATTCAGTTACCTCGGCTATCTGGCTGGCATCACCAAGGACATCCTGCTGGGTACTGGTGCGGTGGTGCTGCCGATCCGCGAGCCGTTGCTGACCCTTAAGTCGGCGCGCAGCGTGCAGCGGCTCAGCGGTGACCGCCTGCTGCTGGGCGTGGCCAGTGGCGACCGCCCGGTGGAGTACCCGCTGTTCGGCCGCGACTTCGACACCCGCGGCAGCCGCTTCCGCGAACAGATCGCACTGCTGCGCGAAGGCGCCGCTTCGCACCTGCCGCAGGGCCTGGACGTGCTGCCCGCGGATGGCCCGGCCCTGCCGTTGTTCGTGGCCGGCCTGGCCCAGCAGCAGCCGGCGTGGATCGGCCAGCACATGGATGGCTGCCTGGCCTACCCGGGCACGCCACAGGACCATGCGCAACGCGTGGCGGCCTGGCGCGCCGTGGCCGGCAACAAGCCGTATGCCAGCTTCATCCACCTGGACCTGGTGGCCGATGCCGATGCCGCGCTGCAGCGCTGGCGCTTTGGGCTGCGCGGCGGCCGCAACGCCCTGCTGGCCGAGCTGCACGCCCTGCAGGCGGCCGGTGTCGACCACATCGGCCTGCAGTTCCGCCGCAACGAACGGCCGTTGGCCGAGACCTTCCACGAGATCGCCGAGTACGTGCTGCCGCACTTCCCGGCCCATGCCGACGCCGCTGCGCCGCATGCCCCGCTTGCCGCCCCCGCGACGGCCTGACAGTTACCGGAGCTTTGCCATGAAAATGAACACCCTGGCCGCGCTTGCGCTGGCCACCCTGCCGCTGTCCTTCCAGGCCACCGCCGAGGACTGGTACCCCTCTGCCTACGGCGCCAACGACGAGATCGGCGCCGCCAACCTGCTCACCACGGACGTGGTCAAGCACGCGGTATCGCTGGTCAGGACCGGCAAGACCTATCCGCTGGCGGTGCCGGTGGACAAGAACCTGCCCGCGTTCCGCCACCGCAGCTTCCGCCTGTACAACGTGCAGGTCGGCCAGCAGGCCGGCAAGTCGCTGGGCCCCAACAGGTTCACCTTCAACGATGAACTGGTGAACGCCTGGACCGGCGTTGGCACCCAGCTCAACGGCATCGGCCATATCGGCATCGACAACGTCTACTACAACGGCAACAAGGCCGCCGACTTCGTCACCGTGGACGGTGTGCGCAAGCTCGGCGTCGAGAAGGTGCCGCCGATGGTCACCCGCGGCGTCGTGCTGGACATGACCGCGCACTACGGCAAGGCGATCGTGCCCGGCGGCACCGAGTTCACCGTGGCCGACATCCAGGCCGTGCTGAAGAAGCAGGGCCTGAGCCTGCGCAAGGGCGACGTGGTGCTGTTCAACACCGGCTGGCTGGAACTGATCGGCAAGGACGACAAACAGTTCCTGGAAGTGGAACCGGGTATCGGCATGGAGGCCGCGAAGTGGCTGGCCGACCAGGGCATCGTCGCCTTCGGTGGCGACACCTGGGCCTCGGAGGTCTACCCGAACCCGGACGGTGCCGAGGAGTTCCCGATCAACCAGTACATGCTGGCCAAGCGCGGCATCTACAACCTGGAGCTGATCGACAGCCGTGCGCTGGTGCGCGACAAGGCCTGGGAATTCCTGTTCGTGCTCGGCCAGCCGCTGTACGTCGGCTCGACCCAGGTCAACATCAACCCGGTGGCGATCCGATGAACGCCGCCTCCGCCCTGCCATTGTTCGCCGGCCGTCGCTTCCGCGTCAGCTATGACGGCCTGGCTGCCGACAATGTCTACAGCGCCGATGGCCGCCACGTGCAGTACGCCATCATCTCCGGCACCTATGCCGGTGCGCAGGGCGAAGCCGCCTGCGAGTGGCAGCAGATCAGCGAAGGGGTCTATGTCATTTCGTGGCAGGAAGCCGATGGCGCAACGGTCGTGCATGTCGATGACTTCGTGGGCGGGCATTCGCTGGCCTGGTTCACCGCCACCGATGGCAGTTTCCATCGCATGCAGGGGCCGCTGCACGCGCTGTGATGCCGGCCAGCGGCCGGCACTACCTTGTTAGTGGGCCGCACATTACAGATCGGTAATGTGCGGGTCAGGGCAGCGAAAGGCGCTGCCCTCCACCCTGTGGGCCACGTCTTCCACAGGTGTCCCACGCATGGCCCGCTCCCTGCTCCGCTCCACCGTCCTTGCTGTCCTGCTGACCGGCCTCGCGGTTGTGCCGCCGGCGCTGGCCCATCCCAGCCTGGTGCGTTCGACGCCGGCCGCCGACGCCACCGTAGCCCCGGCGACCGAGATCACGCTGCAGTTCAGTGAGAAGGTGATGCCGCGTGCCACCCGCATCGAACTGAGCATGGACCATGGCCGCATGAAGATGGCCATGCCTACCGTCGCGCAGGACGTTTCCGAAGATGGCCACACGCTACGCGCGCGTTTCGCCAAGCCGCTGCCCGCCGGCAGCTACGCACTGCAATGGCGCGCGGTCGGTCAGGACAGTCATCCGATGACCGGCAGCTACCGCTTCACCGTGAAGTAAGGCTGCCGCCATGGCCGAGCTCTCGCCGTATGCGCTGCGGCTGGCGCTGTACCTGGTACTGATGCTGCTGTTCGGGCGGCTGCTGTTCGTCCGCCCCGGGCTGCCACGCGGCATCTCGCTGGCGCTCGCCGTGGTTGCGCTGATCCTGGTCGTCATCGATGCCGTGAACCGGTTGTCGGGCGTGCTCGGCATCCCGGCAGCCGATATCGACCCAGCAACGGCGCACTGGTTCCTCACCGGTACGCCGGTGGGTGAGGCGGGGCTGCTGCGCATCCTGGCCCTGCTGGCAATGCTGCCGCTGCTGGCAGTCAATCGCCCGGTGCTGGGCCTGCGCCGTCTGGCGCTGCTGATACTCACGGCGGTAGCTCTGGCCAGCCTCGCCTGGAATGGTCACGCCGCCGCCGGTGATGGATTCGGCGGGACGTTGCGGCTCGTGGCCGGCATCGTGCACCTGCTGGCCGCCGGTGCCTGGGCCGGCGCGATCGCCGCCATCCTGCAGCTGGCGCTGCGTCCACAGGGCCTGCGCCTGCACGAACGTACCCGCGAACTGTGGCAGGCCGCGCACAGCTTCGCCGTGCCGGGCACGATCATCGTCGCCCTGCTGGCAATGACCGGCACCTATACCTATGTCGATCTCGGCGGTTCCATACAGACCCTGACCGGCGCCGCACATGGGCGTTGGCTGCTGCTCAAGCTGGCGCTGGTCGGTGGCATGCTGGGGCTTGCCGCGCTGCATCGCTGGCGGCTGGTGCCGGCGCTGGCGGTCTCCATCCGCGGCGGCTGGCAACCCAGGCCGCTGCGCTCACTTCGCCACAGCCTGGCCTGCGAATCGGTGCTGGCGCTGCTGGTGCTGGCCTGCGTGGCGGTGCTCGGCACTCTGGACCCATTGGCATGACTCATCCGTTCCAGCACGGGCCCAAGCTGCGATGATGGGCACACCATGAAACTGCTGATCGTCGAAGACGAACCCAAGACCGGCAACTACCTGCGCCAGGGCCTGATCGAGGCCGGCTACGTGGTCGATCTCGCCTGCAACGGCATCGACGGGCTGCATCTGGCCGGCAGCGGCGAGTACCAGCTGGTCATCCTCGACGTGATGCTGCCCGGCCTGGATGGCTGGAACGTGCTGTCGCGGCTGCGCGAGGCCGGATGGCAGGTGCCGGTGCTGTTCCTCACCGCGCGCAGCAGCATCGCCGACCGCGTTCAGGGCCTGGAGCTGGGCGCCGACGATTACCTGGCCAAGCCGTTCGCCTTCGCCGAACTGCTGGCGCGCGTGCGTACCCTGCTGCGCCGCGGCCAGGCATTGCCGCAGGCCGAGCGCATCGTCATCGCCGACCTGGTGGTGGATACCCTGCGCCGCCGGGTCGAACGCGGCGGCCAGCGCATCGCCCTCAGCCAGAAGGAATACACCCTGCTGGAACTGCTGGCGCGCCGACGCGGTGAAGTGCTGCCGCGCTCGTTGATCGCCTCGCAGGTATGGGACATGAACTTCGACAGCGACACCAACGTGATCGACGTGGCGATCCGCCGCCTGCGCGCGAAGATCGACGATGACTTCGACGCCAAGCTGATCGTCACCGTGCGCGGCATGGGCTATGTGCTGGAGGCGCCGGACGACGGTGCATTGCACAGCGGATGAGCCTGCGTCGCTCCATCGCGGTACGGCTGACGCTGCTGTTCGCCATCGTGGCTACGCTGGTGCTGGCCGCATTGGGCGTGGCGATCTATGTCAGCGCCCGCCACGACCTGGTGGCCCAGGACTTCAGCGAACTGGAGAACAAGGTTGCGTTGATTCGTGACCTGGCCGGCAACGGACCTGCGTCCGCACGCGGGCAGCGCTTGGCGGACGCACTGGGCCACCATCCGGATATCGCCTTCCACATTGTTGATGGGAGCGGCGCAGTGCTCTTCTCGACCGCACCGGCACTGCTGCGCGAGCATGCACGCAGCCAGCCGATCGACGCCGCGCCACGGCGGCACGACTGGATCCTCGCCGATGGTCGCTGCATGCATGCCCTGCACCTGCGCCAGACCCTGGCCGACGGCAGCGAGCTGGTCACCCTACTGGCCATCGATGACGACCGCCACGCCGATTTCCTGCAGCGCTTCCGCCATCTGCTGGCGATCGCCATCATCGGCGCCGCCGCGGCCAGCAGCCTGCTCGGCGGCTACGTGGTGCGGCGCACGCTGCGGCCGCTGCGCACGCTGGCCGATGAGGCCCGGCAGATCACCGCCGGCCGGCTGCAGCGCCGGCTGAGTGCACGCAGCGCACCGGCCGAACTGGAGCAGCTGGCGCAGACGCTCAACGGCATGCTGGCGCGCCTGCAGCAGGACTTCGCGCGGCTGACCGAGTTCTCCGGTGATCTCGCCCATGAACTGCGCACACCGATCACCAACATGCTGACCCAGGTGCAGGTGGTGCTGGCGCACCCGCGCAGCAACGAGGCCTACCGCGAGACGCTGGCATCCTGCGCCGAGGAACTGCAGCAGCTGGCGCAGACCGTGGGTGACCTGCTGTACCTGGCGCAGGCCGAAGCGCCGGGTGCACTGCCCTCGCGCGAGTCAGTGGCGCTGGATGCGGTAGTGGATTCGCTGCTGGAGTTCTACGAGCTTCTAGCCGAGGACCGACAGTTGACCCTGCGCCGCGAAGGTGTGGCGAGCGTGGAAGGCAACCGCTTGATGCTGCACCGGGCGATTGCCAACCTGCTGTCCAACGCGTTGAAGTACGCAGCCCTGGGCAGCGAAGTGCGGGTGCGGCTGGTCGAGGCCGATGGCGTGTGCAGGGTCAGCGTGCACAACCTTGGCACGCCGATCGCCAGCGAGGCGCTGCCGCGCCTGTTCGATCGTTTCTACCGCGGCGAGCGTGGCCGCCAAGAAGGTGCCGGACTGGGCCTGGCAATCACACGCGCGATCGCACAGGCGCACGGCGGCAGCGTGAGTGTTGTCTCGGATGACACCGGCACCCTGTTCGAGCTGGTGCTGCCGAGCACCTCAGCCCGGTAGTCCCGGCTGCTGGCCGGCAACCCCGGTCTGCTCAAACACCCCGGCCACCCAATCGATGAACACCCGCAAGCGCGGTGACGGCGTGCGGTTGCGTGGGTAGACCAGGCTCAGTGGACTCGGCGTCGGTGGCGTCTCGGGCAACAGCTCCGCCAACTGTCCGCGCGCGATGTACGGGTCCATCCGGTAGCGCGGAGCCTGGATGATGCCCAGGCCCGCCAGCGCGGCGCCGAGGAACGCATCCGCACCGGACACACGCACCCGCGCCGGCAGCGGCACGTAGCGCACCTGCCCGCCCTGCTGGAACTCCAGCGGAATCAGCTGGCCGGTGGCGCTGGAGCGATAGCCCACCATTTCATGGCCGCCCAGCAAGGACGCGATGCTGCCGGGCACACCCTTGTCCTGCAGGTAACCCGGCGCGGCCACCGTGACCTCGCGCAGCATCGCCAACCGGCGCGCCGCCAGATCGCTGTCGGCCAGCGTCCCCACCCGCAACGCCGCATCCACGCCTTCGCGCAGCAGATCGACATAGCGGTCGCCTTCACTGACGTCCAGCTCGATCTCCGGATAGCGCTGCAGGAAGTCCGGCAGGTGCGGAAACAGCAGGTGCCGGCCCAGCGTGCCATGCACTTCGATACGCAGCGGGCCGCGCGGCGGCGCGTCACGGAACGCGGCCTCGGCATCGTCCATGTCGGCGATCAGGCGCAGGCAACGGCCATAGAAAGCCTCGCCTTCCAGCGTCGGCACCACCAGCCGCGTGGTCCGGTGCAGCAGGCGCACGCCCAGCCGCTGTTCCAGCGCCTTGATCGCATCGGTCACCGTGGCCCGCGGCAGGTCCAGGTCCTCGGAGGCCCGGGTGAAGCTGCGGCGCTCGACGATACGGACGAAGGCGCGCATGGCCGTGAAGCGGTCCATTGTTCGGCTACCCGAATGATGTTGGCGGATTATGCATGATTATCCGGGCGGGAGAGATGACGAAGATGGCCCTGCGCCATTCCGGCGCGCTGTGCTGGAACCGACCATGACCCTCTCCCCCGCCCGCACTGTCGCCCTGGTCACCGGCGGCTCCCGTGGCATCGGCGCCGCCATCTCCCGCCGGCTCGCCGCCGATGGCCACGCGGTCGCGATCAACTATGCGGGCCGCCGCGACGACGCCGAAGCCTTGGCGGCCGAACTCAACGCAGCCGGCGCGCAGGCGATCGCGCTGCAGGCCGATGTCGCCGATCCGCAGGCGGTGCGGCAGCTTTTCGATGCCATCGAGGCGCGTTTCGGCGGCATCGACGTGGTGGTCAACAGCGCCGGCGTGCTGCAGCTGGCGCCGCTCGCCGACACCGACGACGCCCTGTTCGAGCGGGTGATCGGCATCAACCTCAAGGGTGCCTTCAACGTGCTGCGCGAAAGCACACGACGGGTGCGCGACGGTGGCAGGCTGATCACCTTGTCCACCAGCGTGGTCGGCATCAAGCTGGAGAACTACAGCGTGTACGCGGCCAGCAAGGCAGCGGTGGAGACGATGGGCGCCATCCTCAGCAAGGAGCTGCGCGGGCGCAACATCACCGTGAACGCAGTGGCCCCAGGCCCGACCGCTACCGACCTGTTCCTGGACGGCAAGTCACCGGAACTGATCGAGCGGTTGGCGAAGATGAACCCCCTGCAGCGATTGGGTACACCGGAGGACATCGCCGGTGCGGTCGCCTTCCTGGCAGGCACCGATGGCGGGTGGATCAATGGCCAGGTGCTGCGCGCCAACGGCGGGATGGTGTAGATCGCGCGAACGGCATCCACGCATGGCGTGGATCTACCGTGCGGATCATCCGGCGCGGGCCTCGCGGCGCCGGTGTACCCAGTAGTACAGCGTAGGCAGCACCAGCAGGGTCAGCAGCATCGCCGACAGCAGGCCGCCGATCACCACCACCGCCAGCGGCTTCTGGGTCTCGGCACCAATCGCATGCGAGGTGGCCATCGGCAGCAGGCCGAACATCGCCAGCAGTGCGGTCATCAGTACGGTGCGCAGGCGCTGCAGCGAGCCCTGTACCACCGACTGCAGCAGGTCCATGCCCTGCTCGCGCAGCTGCGCGAAGCGACTGAGCATCACCACCCCGTTCAGCACCGCCTGCCCGAACAATGCAATGAAGCCGATCGCCGCCGACACCGACAGTGGAATCCCAGTCAACCACAGGGCGAGGATGCCGCCGATCATCGCCAGTGGCACGTTGGCCAGGATCAGTGCGGCGCTGCTGACGTCCTTGAAGGCATCGAACAGCAGTACGAAGATGATCAGCACCGACAGCGGGATCACCCATCCCAGACGCTTCATCGCACGTTGCTGGTTCTCGAACTCGCCGGACCACTCCAGCCGGTAGCCTTCCGGCAGCTGCACGCTGGCGTCCACGCGCTTGCGCATGTCGGCCACCACACTGCCCATGTCACGCCCGGCGATGAAGATGCTCACTGCCTTCACCCGCTGTGCATTCTCGCGCGAGATGTTGATCGCGCCGCTGGCAATGCGGAAGTCGGCCACGTCGGACAGCGTCACGGTGTGGCCATCGCCGATGCCCACCGGGACCGTGCGCAACCGTTGCAGGTCGCGGTCGGCGTCGTCCAGGCGCAGCGTGATCGGGAACTTGCGGTCGCCCTCCCACAGTTCGCCGACCTGGCGCCCGCCCAGTGCGGTCTCGATCACCTCGTCGATGTCGCGCACATTGAGGCCATAGCGCGCGGCACGGTCGCGGTCGATCTCGATCTGCAGCTGCGGCAACGACCCGTCACGGTCAATGAAGGCGCTCTCCACGCCCTCCACACCACGCACCTGGCCCAGGATCGCCTGCGCCTGCTGATTCAGCACGTCCAGGTCCGAGCCACTGACCTTGATCACCACCTGGCCCTTGATCTGCGAGATGCTCTCCAGGATGTTGTCGCGCACCGGCTGCGAGATCGAGAACTCCGGCCCCGGAATGCGCTGCTCCAGCATGCGCTGCAGATCGCTCACCAGCTGCCGCTTGTCCACGCCCTTCGGCCACTCCTTCTCCGGCTTCAACGCCACCAATGCCTCGATCTGGTTGGCGCCCTTGGCGTCGGAGCCGTCTTCCGGGCGGCCCAGCTTGGCCACCACCGTCGATACCTGCGGGAAGCTGCCGACCAGCTCACGGATGCGCCGCGACTGCTGCTGTGCTTCGGCCAGGCTGGTGCTGGGGTCGAGCGTGGCGGTCAGCCAGATCGAGCCTTCGTCCAGCTCAGGCAGGAACTCCGAACCCAACCGGGTGCCCAATGCCAGCGTGCCGACCAGCAGCGCAACTGCAGTCAGTACCACCGCACGCGGGCGGGCCAATGCACGCTCCAGGATCGGCCGGTACCAGCCGGTCAGGCGGTCCATCAGCGGATTGCCGTCACGCATGCGGTCGCGCCGCAGCCACCAGTAGCAGAACAGCGGCACCACGGTCAGCGCCAGGATCAGCGCACCGATCAACGCCGAGGTCACCGAGTACGCCATCGGCGCGAACATGCGTCCTTCCTGCCGCTGCAGGGTGAAGATCGGGATGTGCGCGGCGATGATGATCAGCATCGAGAAGAACGTCGGGCGGCCCACTTCCGATGCCGCTGAAAGAATGGTCGAGAACCGCGTCTTCCGATCGGCCGCAGGTGGCAGCTTCGACAGCCGCGAGACGATGTGTTCGGTGACGATCACCGCGCCATCAATGATGATGCCGAAATCCATCGCACCCAACGAGAGCAAGTTCGCCGGCACACCCCACAGATGCAGGCCGAGGAAGGTCGACAGCAGGGCCAGCGGCATCATCGCCGCCACGATCAGTGCGGCGCGGGCGTTGTACAGGAACAGCCACAGCACCAGGAACACCAGCACCGCGCCTTCCAGCAGGTTGCGGAAGACCGTCTTCAGCGTGGTCGTGACCAGCCACGAGCGGTCGTAGAACGGCTCGATGCTGACCCCGGCCGGCAACTGGTTGGCCTCGATCTCGGCGATGCGCGCATGCAGGGCGTCGAGCACGTCGGACGGGTTCTCGCCCTTGCGCATCAGCACCATGCCGAACACCGCATCGTCGTTGTCGTCCTGACCGACCAGGCCCTGGCGCGGCAGGCCGGTGTCGGCGATGCCGGCCAGGTCGCGCACCAGGATCGGCGTGCCCCCGCGCTGCGCCACCACAACGTTTCCGATGTCCGCCGGCGAACGCATCAGGCCGACGCCACGGATCAGGAACTGCTGCTGCCCACGCTCCACGTAGCCGCCGCCCGCATTCGAGCTGCCCTTCTCCAGCGCCTCGGCGAACTCACCGAGGCTGATGCCACGGTCACGCAGCTTGTCCAGGTCCGGCTTGACCTGGAAGGTGCGCGCGAAGCCACCGAAGCTGATCACATCGGCTACGCCCGGCACGGTGCGCAGGCTGCGTTCCATTGTCCATTCCTGCACGGTGCGCAGCTGGGTCGGCGTCATGTGCGGGCCTTTCAGCACATAACGGTAGATCTCACCTACCGCCGAGCTCATCGCCTCCAGTTCCGGCGTTACCCCTTCCGGCAGTTCCACGCCCTGCAGGCGTTCCAGCACCTGCTGGCGCGCGAAGTAGTCATCGGCCTTGTCGTCGAAGGTCAGGATGATCATCGACAGGCCGAACTGCGTATGCGAGAACACCCGCACCGAATGCGGGATACCGGACAACGCCACTTCCAGTGGCATCGTCACCTCGCGCTCGACCTCTTCGGCGGCACGGCCCGGGTGCAGCGACACCACGGTCACCTGGGTGTCGGACACATCCGGGAAGGCTTCCACCGGCAGCACGCGGAACGCGGCAATGCCAGCGCCGATGAACAGCAGCAGTGCCAGCATGACCATCAGCGGCTGGCGCAGGCAGTAGGCAATCAGGCGATCGATCATGGAGCGGCGTGCCCCGTGCCGGTGCTGGCGGCGGCCGGTGCGCTGTCCGCCAGCTGCTGCAGCAGCAGGCCGCCTTCTACCACCACCCTGGCGCCTGCGGCCAGGCCCTCACGCACCCACAGCCGGCCATCGCCCAGCTCCTCGGCATGCACCGCGTGACGCACGAAGCGGCCCTTGCCCTCCTCCACGAACACCACCTGCTTGCCGTCGATCAACAACACGGCCGCATCGGGCAGCGAGACACCGCCCTCGGCCGGCAACGCCACCTGGGCGCGCACGTATTGCCCCGCCTTGAAACCGCGTGCGCGGTTGTCCAGCTCGGCGCGCGCCTGCACCACGCGGCGTTCGCTGTCGACGAAGTCATCCACGTGCTGCAGGGTCGCCCGCAGCGGCTGTCCATCGGCCCCGGAAACGCTCACCTGCATGCCCGCCTTCAAGCGTCCGGCCAGGCTCTCCGGTACATCCAGCAGCAACCACAGGCGGTCCGGATCGCCAATCACCGCCAACGGCTGTTCGCTGTCGGGGCTGACTGTCATGCCCGGGCTCATCCGCCGCTCCACCAGCACGCCATCGATCGGCGCGCGCAGCGGCAGGCGCTGGTCGACGTGCGGGCCATTGCCATACGCCTTGGCGAAGGCGGTCGCACGCGCGTGATCGGCCTGGCTGCCGGCGAAATTGGCCTCGGCCTCGTCCAGTTCGCGGCCCGACGCCACACCTGCCGCATGCAACTCGCGGGTGCGCTCCAGCTCCTTTCGCGCCTGCTGCAGCTGGGCACGGCCGCGCACGCCCTCCGCCTGGGCCTGGCCGAATTCGGGCGAAGTGATCCAGGCGATCACCTGGCCCGCCTTCACTTTCTGCCCCGGCTGTGCCTCGATGCGCGCCACCTGCCCCGCCAACGGCGTACGCAGCGCGCTGGAGCGCGTCTCGTCCCAGACCACCCGGCCCGGCAGCTGCAGGCTGGCGCTGGCGCCGGCGGTGACCGCCTCGCTGCGTAGCACGTCCAGCTGGCGGCTACCGGCAGGAAACTGGATCTGGCCAGCACTGACCTTCGGCGCGTCCTCGGTATACGACGCCGGCTCGCGGCCGCAGCCGCCCAGCAGGGCCAGCGCCAGCAAGGCCGGCAGCACGGCCCGTCGCGCCTGCGGTCGATAAGCGACGGTGGACTTCATCGGGGCTCTCCTTCAGCAACGGATGTGGCCGCTTCCCAGCGCGCCAGGGCAATGGCATGGTCGGCACGCGCTTCAATCAACGCGGCCTCGAACTCGCGCCAGCTGCGGCGCGCATCCAGCAGATCGGTCAGGCTGGCGGCGCCGCGGCGGTAGGCCAGCTCGATGCCCTGCACCGCCCTGCGTGCGGCGTCGGACTGCAGTCCTTCGTAGTCGCTCCGGCGCTGCGCGGCGGACTGCGCGCTGGCCTGCAACTGGTCCAGTTCGGCACGCGCTTCGCGCTGCAGCACCTGCAGCTCCAGTGCGGCACTGTCACGGTCGGCCTCGGCACGCTGGATCGCGCCGCGTGCACGTGACGGGCCGCCGAGCGGTATGGTCAATGACACACCCCAGGTGACGCCGCTGATGTCAGCCGGCTCGCGCTCGGCCTCCACGCCCAACTGGATGTCGCGGTGGCGCTCACTGCGCGCCAGTGCCACACCGGCGTCGGCCGCCGCCAGGCGCGAACGTGCCGCGCGCAGATCGGCACGCTGCTGCGGATCGAACGCACGCACGCTGGCCACGCTGCTGGCCTCCGGCCAAGGATCATCGGCGCTGAGGTCATGGCTGTCGTCGCGGCCGAGCAGCAGCCCCAACGCATGCCGCGCATCGCGCAGATCCAGCGACGCCTCGCGCGCCGCGTCGGCCACCGCCAGGTCGTCCACTGCCAGCCGCGCGCGGTCGACCGGCGCCATCGCCCCGGTGGCAACCTGCTTGTCCGCCGCTGCCATCTGTTCGGCCGAACTCTGGCGGTTGGCATCGGCAATCTGCGCCCGCTCCTGGGCGCCCTTCAGAGCGAAATAGGTTTCATGCAGAGCCACCTGCTGGCGGCGCCGCGCATCGAGCATCTCCAGCCCGGCCACTTCCAGCAGCGCATCGGCCTGGCGGATACGCAACGCACGCTTGCCACCGCGCTCCCAGGTCCAGCCCAGGCCCACGGTGCTGTCCACCCGCTTGTCCTGCCAGCGTCCGGAGCCGATGCCATGCTTGGGGCTGATCTTGCTGGTGCCGATCGACAACTCGGTGGCCGGGCGCAACGCCGCCGTCTGCACATCGCCCTGCACGCCGCGCAGCGCCAGTGCCGCCGCACGCAGGTCCGGGTTGTGTGCTTCCATGGCGCGCTGCGCTTCCTGCAGGGACAGCGCCGAAGCGGTGGGCGCGCACAGAAGAGTGGCCAGCACGGCCGCAAAATGAGGGGAGAAATTCATGCGCGTCACGGTAAGGTGATGCACTTGCGCCAAACTTGCCCCAACCTTGCACGAAGCTTGCAATGCGAATCCTGCTGATCGAAGACGACGCCGCGCTGGCCGATGGACTGATCCGCGCCCTGCAGGGTGCCGGCCATCTGTGCGACCACCTCTCGCGTGGGCTGCACGCGCCGGCGGCACTGGCCAGCGCACCGTATGACGTGATGGTGCTGGACCTTTCATTGCCTGACGTCGATGGCCTGGACCTGCTCTCACGCCTGCGCAACGACGGCGTCACCCTGCCGGTGCTGATCCTGACCGCACGCGATGGTGTGGAGGACCGCATCCTCGGCCTCGACCGCGGTGGCGACGACTACCTGGCCAAGCCCTTCGCCCTGGGAGAACTGGAAGCGCGCCTGCGTGCGCTGTCGCGCCGCCGCAGCGATGCACCGGCGCAGAAGCGGCTGGGCCGGCTGTGCTTCGACAGCGTCCGCAATGAAGTGCAGGTGGACGGTCAGCGCATCGAGCTGACCGCGCGCGAGCTGTCGCTGGTCGAGGCACTGATGCAGCATCCCGGCCGCACGGTTACCAAGCAGCGCCTGTTCGACGCGCTGTACAGCTGGGACCACGAGGCCAACCTGTCGGTGATCGAAGTGCATGTCAGCCGCCTGCGCCGCAAACTGGAACAGACCCACGCCGGCGTCGGCATCCGCATGCTGCGTGGGCTTGGATACCGGTTGGAGGCCGTGGGTGACTGAGCGCGTGCACAGCCTGCGTGGCCTGCTGCTGAGACGCCTGTGGCTGCCACTGCTGGTACTGCTGTTGTGCAGCGCAGTGGGTTCATTCGCCTTGGCGCGCTTCTACGCCGGCCAGGTCTACGACCGCTGGCTGCTGGATTCGGCGATGTCGTTGTCCGAGCTGGTGGCGGTGCAGGACGGCCGCGCGTCCATCGAGATCACCCCGGCGGTGTCGCGCATGTTCACCTGGGACACCGCCGACGAAGTGCATGGCGAGGTGGTCGACGCCGCGGGTGGGCGCCTGTATGGCGACCTGCCCGAGGCATTGCCACGCCCGTCGATGTCCGCCGGCAGCGACGACCCGGTCTACTATGATGCGCGGCTGCGTGGGCAGGCCGTGCGCATGGTCGAAGTGGTGGTCAGCGCCAGGCCGGGTCATGACATCCGGCTGCGCGTGGCCGAGACACTGCGCAAGCGGCACCGGCTGGAGCGCAAGCTGCTGCTGACCAGCGTTCCGTTCCAGGCTGCGATCCTGGCACTGGCGGCATGGCTGGCCTGGTCCGGTACCGGCGCTGCCGCACGCCATGCCAACCTGGTTGCGCGGAAGCTGGCCAGCCCGCGGCCGGATCCATTGGCGCCGCTGGATCCGGCGCAGGAAGCTCCGCGCGAACTGTGGCCGGCGGTGGAGGCCTACAACGCGCTGCTGCAGCGCCTGGACGCGATGCAGGATGCACAGCGGCGCTTCGTCAGCAATGCCGCGCACCAGCTGCGCACGCCGCTGGCAGCGATGCAGGTGGAGCTTGAGAGTTCATTGCGCCAGCACGATCCGCAGGCCCAGCAACTGGCGCTGTCCGGCACGCTGGCCGGGCTGGCGCGGCTGCAGCACCTGGTCAACCAGCTGCTGATGCTCAGCCGATCGGAAGATCCACATGGCAGTGCACTGCCGCTGCGGCCGCTGGATCTGGCCGCGCTGGCGCGCGGCGTGGTCGAGCGTTACGCCGATCGCGCGTTGGCTGCGGGCGTGGACCTGGGTTACGACGGACCCGACGACGGCGTGCAGGTGCAGGGCGATCCACAGCTGCTGCGCGAGGCACTGGGCAACCTGCTGGACAACGCGCTGCGCTATGGCGCCTCGCGCGGTGTGATCACCCTCGGCGTTCGGCAGGAGGTCGAAGGCACGCAGGTATGGGTGGACGATGACGGCGCCGGCATCGCCGAAGCCGAACGCGCGCGCGTCACGGAACGCTTCTATCGGGCGAGCAGCGACGGCGACGGCTGCGGGCTCGGGCTGGCGATCGTGGCCGAGATCGCGCAGCGGCATGGCGCGACCTTGATGATTGATACCGCCCCGATCGGTGGCGCGCGGGTGGGGTTGAGGTTCCGTTCCCGCTGACGTCCTGCGTGCCAACCAAGGTTGGCACCTACCAGAGGCACCCCGGCCGGAAGATTCCGGTAGTCGCCCACCTTGGTGGGCGCCGCTGACCTCCCACGTGCCAACCAAGGTTGGCACCTACCAAAGGCGCATCAATGCAGTCCGCCGGGCATGGCCCGGCGCTACCGTTATGGCGTCGTCATCGAGTACGGCGCCTGCGCGCCCTGCCCCGGCCAATCCTTGTTCGGCTCGGCCTGCATGGTGAAACGCAGCTCGCCACCTGCCAGGATCTCGTCATGGCGCAGGAAGGTGCGCTGCAGCGGCTTGCCGTTGAGGCTCACGTTGCCGACGTAGGTGTGCCTGTCATCCAGCCCATCGGCCACGATGGTGAACGCCTTGCCGTTCGGCAGGCGCATCGCGGTCTTCGGCAGGAACGGGCGGCCGAGGATGTACTCGCCCGAGCCCGGGGCCACCGGATAGAAGCCCAGGGCGGTGAACACATACCACGCCGACATCTGGCCGACATCATCGTTGCCGGCCAGGCCATCGGGGCGATCGGCGTACTGGGTGTCCATGATCTGCTTCAGGCGCGCCTGGGTGCGCCACGGCTGGCCAGCGTACGAATACAGGTAGGCCACATGGTGACTGGGCTCGTTGCCATGCGCATACCAGCCGATCAGGCCGGTGATGTCTTCCATGTGCTCGAAGATGGACGGATCCACCTTGGCGTTGAATACATCGTCCAGGCGCGCGAGCAGCTTGTCGCTGCCACCGTGCGCTGCTGCCAGTCCGGCAACATCCTGCGGCACGTACCACGAATACTGCCAGGCGTTGCCTTCGGTGTAGTCGGTGCCATAGCCGCTGGCGCTGGGGTCGAACGGAGTGCGGAAGCTGCCATCGCGCTTGCGCGCACGCATGAAGCCGGTGTCCTTGTCGAAGGCATTGCGCCAGTTGCCGGCACGCTTGTCGAAGGTCGCCGCCACATCGGTCTTGCCCATCGCCTGCGCCATGCGCGCGATGGTCCAGTCATCGAAGGCGTACTCCAGCGTCTTGCTGGCGGCCTCGCCTTCCTCGTCGATCGGCACATAGCCCAGCTCGCGGTATTGCGCGATGCCGTCATAGGGGCCGTAGTTGGCAGTCTCGATCATCGCCTTCAGTGCCTTGTCGGCGTCGAAGCCACGAATGCCCTTCACGTAGGCATCGGCAATCACCGGCACCGCGTGGTACCCGATCATGCACCAGTCTTCCAGGCCATGGAACGACCACACCGGCAGCATGCCGTAGGGGCTGTGCTCGTGGTGGGCCAGCATCGAATTGACGAAGTCGCTGTTGCGCTTCTCCGGCTGCACCAGCGTCAGCAACGGGTGCAGCGCACGGTAGGTGTCCCACAGTGAGAACGTGGAATAGTTCGTGTAGCCCTCGGCCTTGTGCACGGCATTGTCCGGCCCGCGGTACTGGCCATCGGCATCCATGAACAGCGTCGGCCCCAGCAGGGTGTGGTACAGCGCGGTATAGGCACTGCGGCGGGCGTGCTCGGGCGCATCGATATCGAGCACCGACAGCGCCTGCGTCCATTCCTGTTTCGCCTGCGCACGCACGCGGTCGAAATCAAAGTCGGCCACTTCCGCGTCGAGGTTGGCAATGGCGCCGGCTTCGCTGACCGGCGAGATCGCGACCTTGACCACCAGCGGTGCATCCAGCTTGCCGAATGCGAAGGTACCGACCAGCTGGCGGCCCTCGACCTGTGCGCGCTGCGCTGGATCCTTCTCGCCCGGCGGCGGGAAGCCCTTGTAGACGATGTCCTGCTCGGTGTTGTGCAGCTCATGCCCGGAAAGCGGCCGCGAGAAGCGCATCGCGAAGTACAGCTGGCGACCTGGCGCCCAGCCGCGCGTCTCCCGGAAGCCGGTCACGGTACCATCGGCGCGCACCCGCAGCCGCGACCACAGCACCTTGCCCGGGTAGTCGTACATGCTGGTGCGCATGTCCAGCAGCACCTTGGCGTCGGCGCCCTTGGGGAAGGCGTAGCGATGCACGCCCACGCGCGCACTGGTGGTCAGCTCGGCGCGCACCTTGTAGTCGTCCAGGGTGACGGCGTAGTAGCCCGGCTCGGCCTTCTCATCGTCATGGCGGAAGCGAGAGGCATAGCCGCTGCCTGGCTTCTCAGGATCGCCACGCTCCAGGCCGGGACTGCCGGTGAACGGCATCAGCAGGATGTCGCCCAGATCGGAATGGCCAGTGCCGGAAAAATGCGTGTGCGAGAAGCCGACGATGCTGCTGTCGCCGTAGCGGTAGCCGGCTGCCCAGCCATAGGCCTTTTCGCGTGGCTGGATGCGTGTGTCCGGGCTGAGCTGGACCATGCCGAACGGCACCGTGGCACCCGGGTAAGTGTGGCCTTCACCACCCGTACCAATGAACGGGTCGACCGAGGCATAGGCCTTGTCGGCGGCGGTTCTGGCAGGCGCGGCCGACGCCAGGCCGGAAGCGAACATCGCCGTGGCGGCGACAGCGATCAGGAGACGACGGTCCAGCGTGGGCATCGGCATTTGGATCGATTCAGGTGATAGCCGGATCCTAGCACCGGGCCTGCCACGCCGCATGCTGCAGTGCGACTGCCCGGCTTCCCACGCCCGGTTCAATCTTCAACCGGGAAGCGCGCTCTGCAACGACATGAGATCCGCGCTGCCCAGCGGCCTTACCACCCGCGCGATCTCTTCTCCATCGCGCAGCAGCACCACCGTCGGCCACAGCTTTACCTTGAACGCTCGCCCCAACGGCCTTCCCTTGCCATCCTCGATCTTCCAATGCGGCAGATCGTTCGCTTCGACAAAGCCCTGCAACGCAGGCTGCGCGGCCTGGCAATGACCACACCAGGGCGCACCGAACTCCAGCACCTGCCAGCTAGGCTGCGCCGCCACCTCCGCAGAGGTGGGCTCGTTCGCAAGGTGATCACGCATGAACGGCATGAGCGCTACGCCGCCAGTGCCTTCTGGATGTCTTCCAACGGCGCGTTGGTCAGATCCTTGGCAATATCCCCGAGCAATCGCGCCTGGACCTCTTTATGCAGCAGCGGACGAATGCGACCCAGCGTGGTCGGGTCGGCGATCAACACCAGGTGCGCATAGCGGTTCTTCAAGGCATCTTCGTTGAGCTGTTCGGCCACCTGCTTGGCGAACGTCGCCTCGTTGAGCTGCGAGACCGACATGTCCTTCGGCACTGCACCCGCAGGCCCCTGCCCGGATACGCCCTGCTCGCTGATGTCCTGCAGGCGCAGTTCGCCTTCCTGCTTCAAGGTCAACTGGTGGTTGCTGCCCACGTTGGTGAACACCCGTGCCGAACCACCGTCGGCTACCACGATCAGGGCTCCTTCGGGAATCGTCCGCGCCATTGCATCCTCCATCAATCCGAAAAGTGGGTGTGCGCCCCACCTTATGCGCGCCGATGTCACCAGAGCGCGTACAGGATGTGATCCCGTCATCGCAATCTGCAATCAGCGCTAAATTTGTCCGGCTGCCTGCCGCTATGGCCTCCATCATCGCGAGGAACCTCTGTGTACGCTGGCTCACTGTTCCACGTCTGCTTTGCCACCAGCCTGGCCATTGCCGGCTGTGCCGGTTGCATCCACCAGTTCCTGCAGGGCCAACCGTTCTTCGCCCTGGCCATCATGCTCTCGGTGCTCACCATGATCGGCGCCGCACTGGTCACGCGAAAACTGGCACTGCCGGGCGCCCTGGCGATGGCCTGCACGGTGTTCGGTTTGGTGGCGAAGTCGGCCTGAGCCTTCTGAACAGGCGAGGTGGAACACAGCGTGCAGATCAGCCTGCTTCGCTGCATGCTCACGCCGATGCCGTTATGATGAACGGATGATCGACACGACCCACTACGTGACGGGCGCACCTGTTATGTGGGAAGCACTGCCGACCGGCGCTTCGCTTGCCACGAATGCTCCCGCCCTGCATTTCCATCGCCTCGCGCTGGATCCCGGCGGATGACGCCCGCAGGCGCTCTGCCTGCACCCCCTACGCTGATGTGATACCTGGCCGCTGACTGCGCGGCCGCTGTGATCCCGTTTTCGCGTCTCCGCCCCTGCGGCGGTGCTTTGCCGTGCGCGTGGCGTTGCGCCTGCACACATTCCCCGGCCCCCACGCCGCCTTCCGATGCCCCTGCGCCACTTGCGCCTGCATCGCCGTTTCCGATTTCCGGGACACACCACAGCACCCATTCCCCTATTCCATACCTACAAGGGAGCCCCTATGCAGGACACGCCCGATTCCCATGCCCACTTCGGCTGGTTCAAACGCCGCCGCCACCTGAAGGTCGATGAGATCACCGTCGTCGACAAGCCCATGCTCAAGCGCGCCGTGGGCGCCGCCGCACTTGGCAATGCCATGGAGTGGTTCGACTTCGGTGTCTACGGCTATCTGGCCGTCACCATCGGCCAGGTGTTCTTCCCGTCCAGCAACCCCACGGCACAGGTGATCGCCGCCTTCGCCACCTTCACCGTGGCATTCCTGGTGCGTCCACTCGGCGGCCTGGTGTTCGGCCCGCTCGGCGACCGTTATGGGCGCCAGAAAGTGCTGGCGTTCACCATGATCCTGATGGCGCTGGGCACGTTCTCGATCGGCTTGATTCCCTCCTACGAGCGCATCGGCATCTGGGCACCGGTGCTGTTGCTGCTGGCACGTGTGGTGCAGGGATTCTCCACCGGCGGCGAGTACGGCGGTGCGGCCACCTTCATCGCCGAGTATTCCACCGACCGCAACCGCGGCCTGATGGGCAGCTGGCTGGAGTTCGGCACGCTGGGCGGCTACATCGCCGGCGCCGGAACCGTGACCGCGCTGCACATGCTGTTGAGCAGCGGACAGATGCTGGACTGGGGCTGGCGCATTCCATTCCTGGTGGCCGGCCCGCTGGGCCTGCTCGGCCTGTACATGCGCATGAAACTGGAGGAAACGCCGGCCTTCCGCAGCTTCGCCGAGGAAGCCGAGAAGCGCGAGCACGACCGGCCCGGGCTCGCCGCGCTGTTCCAGGTACATGGCCGCCAGTTGCTGGTCTGCATGGGCCTGGTGCTGGTGTTCAACGTGACCGACTACATGCTGCTGACCTACATGCCCAGCTACCTCAGCGTCACCATGGGCTATGCCGAGAGCAAGGGCCTGCTGCTGATCATCATCGTGATGCTGGTGATGATGCCGCTGAACATCGTCGGCGGATTGTTCAGTGACAAGCTTGGCCGCCGCCCGATGATCATCGGTGCCTGCATCGCGCTGCTGGTGCTGGCCGTACCCTGCCTGCTGCTGATCGGCAGCGGCAACGACTGGCTGATCTTCCTCGGCCTGATGCTGCTGGGCCTGGCACTGGTGTGCTTCACCAGCTCGATGCCGTCCACGCTGCCGGCGCTGTTCTATACCCCGGTGCGCTACAGCGCACTGTCGATCGCCTTCAATGTGTCGGTGTCGCTGTTCGGTGGCACCACGCCACTGGTGACCGCATGGCTGGTGGAACGTACCGGCGATCCACTGGTGCCGGCCTACTACCTGATGGGCGCGGCAGTGATCGGCCTGGTCACCATGCTGTTCGTGAAGGAGACCGCTGGCCTGCCGCTGCGCGGTTCACCGCCGGCGGTCGGCAGCGACAAGGAAGCCGCCGCACTGCTGAAGAGCGATGTGCCGGTGACGGTGGACCCGAGCCTGCCGCCACTGCCGGAGACTGCGGAGCCTGAGCAGGTAAAGCCGGCCTG
The DNA here is from genome assembly GCF_029840555.1 of Stenotrophomonas sp. GD03877. NCBI lineage: Bacteria > Pseudomonadati > Pseudomonadota > Gammaproteobacteria > Lysobacterales > Lysobacteraceae > Stenotrophomonas > Stenotrophomonas sp. GD03877. The sequence goes on from NZ_JAOCCT010000045.1 coordinate 24,329, forward strand.
AGGCTCAGCGAAGCCGGCGTTGTTGTACGGCCAAGCCCGCGCGCGGCTGCCTTTCGAGGGATCAGCCGAGCGTGGGCTCGGCTCTACAACGTACGCGCCCTCAATCGCGCGCAGCGTTCAACTCCATCGCACGCATCACGATGGGTTTGGCCCAGTCCGGCGTGTGCAGCAGCTCGGCCACCGAGACCGGGTACTGCAGCTGGCCGTGCGCCATCGCCAGCACCGGCAGCGGCTCGACGCAGCCGTCGGCGTCGGCGGGAGCGCTGTTGTCGTAGACATGCAGCTCGGCCAGGTGTGGCAGCAGTTCCAGCAGGTTCTCGCGTGCCGAATCGAAGCGGGCGTGGATCTTCTCCACCGGAATGTCATGGCCGCCGGCGGCCACCCGCGCTGCAACACGGGCAATGTGCAGGTCCACCGTGGCCAGGCCACAGAACCAGATCGCGACGTGATGGTGCTCGCAGGCCTCGCGCAGCAGGCGCGGAATGGTGTTGCCGCCCAGCGTGGTCTCGAAGGCGAAGTCCGTGCCATCGGCCATGGCCTGGCGCAGGCGGCGGGTGCCTTCCTGCCAGGCCTCGGCATTGGCGTCGGGCAGCGGCCAGCCCGCCTCTACCAGGCGGCGGGTGAACGAATCGGGGTTGAACCAGCCCAGCCCTTCGGCTTCCAGCCAGGTTCCCAGCAGCGAACTCTTGCCGGCGCCGTTGACGCCGGCCAGCACCAGGATCCGCCCCATCGGTCAGAGCGGACGGCCGAGGGTGACCTTGCGGCCGCGGCGGATCGGCTGGCCCAGCACCTTGCCCAGCCCCTCACCGCGCTGCAGGCCAGCCAGAGTCTGGTCGAATTCGCCGCGCAGGCGCAGCAGTTCTTCACTGCGCTCACCGGCATCGCTGCCGGCGGCCTTGGCCAGCAGCTCCTGGTAGGTGCGGATGTCCACGATCACCGCTTCGGGGTGGTTGTGGTTGGTGATGACCAGCGCCTGCTTCTCGCGCACGGTACGCATCAGGCTCGGCCAGCCCCGGGTCTTCACCGACGAGGCTGGGGCCTTCTCGAGGCCAGGCAGATCCAGCGGCAGGGTCATGGCACGGCTCCGGGCAGGGTGGATAATGGCCACTATACCCAATTTGGCCCAATTGGGGATAAATGGACCTTTACCTGCCGGAACCGCCCGCCGCTGCTTCCGGAGCATCAGTCTGCAGCAGGCTGTCGCGCTCGCGCAGCGGGAAGCGGATCCAGGCATCCAGGCCTTGGGGGCCAAAGCGCAGCTCGCCGCTGCCGGCGAGCTCGTACGGCACGCGCTGCTCGATCAGCGCCCGGCCAAGGCCACGCTGCCGGGGCAGCTCCCAGTCTTCCACGGTGGCATGGCGTTCACACCAGTGCAGCCCCAGCCACGGCTGCCCGTCCTGCACCTGCAGGTGCCAGGACACGTCGATCCGGCCGTCCTCATGGGTCAGCGCACCATGCCGCAGGGCGTTGGTCGCCAATTCGTGGATCGCCAAGGACAGCACTTCGGCCGCCTTCGGCGGCAGCAGCACGTCCTCGCCCTGCAGGCGGTAGGCGGCCGCTGCTGGCGTCTGCGCCGCGATCTCCTCATCGATCATGCCACGCAGGCAGACCCCGGCATTGGCGCCACGGGTCAGCAGGCTCTGCGTGCGTGCCAGCGACATCAGTCGCCCGCACAACCGTTCGGCGTATTCATCCACACTGCTGACCGACTCGCGGGTCCGCCAGGCAATGGCATGGATGGTCGACATGATGTTGCGCACCCGGTGCTGCAGCTCCGCCAGCAACACCGACTGGCGCTCGGCGGCACGCTTGAGATCGTCGATGTCCACGGCGATGGCGAACACCCCGCTGACCTCGCCATCGCCATCGCGCAGGGGCGCGGCCGCGACCCGGGTCCAGCGCGCGCGGCCATCGTCGTGCAGGTACTGGAACTCCAGCCCCGGCACCACGGTCTCGCCGCGCATCGCACGGGCGATGGCGAAATCCTCCGGCCCGATGGCGCTACCGTCGGCATGCCAGCCACGCCAGCGATGCAGGTTGGCCTCATCGGTGGAAGGCACCTTGCCGCTGGGCAGGTAGGCACGCATCTGGTCGTTGGACAGCAGCATGCGGCCCTGCAGATCGACGATGCACAGGCCGACCGGCAGCATCCTGAAGGCCAGTTCCAGGCGTCGCTCGCTCTCGCGCCGCCGCAGTTCCTCGCGCTCGCGCGCGGCCCGCGCCAGATGCGCGGCGGTGGTCTCGAACATCGTCACCAGCACGCCGTTGATGCGCCCTTCCTCACCACGGATCGGGCTGTAGGTGATGGTGAACCAGATGTCCTCCAGACGCCCCCGGCGGACCAGCGGATACAGCTTGTCCTCGAAGGTGAGCGTCTCGCCCTGCCAAACCCGGGTATAGAGCGGCCCGTTGATGTGCCAGACCTCGGGCCAGCACTCGCGGGTCGGCTGGCCGAGTCCACCGGGATGCTTGTCGGCCAGGATCTCGGCATAGCCATCGTTGTAGAGCTGCACCAGCTGCTCGCCCCACAGCACGATCATCGGGAAGCCATGGGCCAGCATCAGGTCGACGGTGGCGCGCAGGTGGGGCGGCCACTGCGCGCAGGCACCCAAGGGCGTGGATGACCAGTCATGGCGGGCGATACGCGCGGCCATGCCATCGTGGCGCGCATGCAGGCGCGGCGCAGGTGGCATCCCGCCACGCAGCGTGGCGGCGTGGATGCCTTCAGGACGGCGCGACATGCCGCGCAATCAGGCGATGCCCGCAGAGACCTGCGGCGCCGCCACCAGCCCGGCCAGCTGCTGCACCAGGGTTTCGATGTGATAAGGCTTGGTACAGCGCGGCGCGCTGGCGAAGCGGCTGGGCAGGTTGTCGTCGTAACCGGAGGTCAGCAGGAAGGGGGTACCCGCCTCGGCCAGCCGATCGGCCAGCGGATAGACCTGCTCACCGCCCAGGTTGATGTCCAGCAACGCCACATCGATGGGATGGGTATCGACCAGCTGCCCCAACGCCTGCAGGTCACCGGCAGGCCCCACCACCTGTGCGCCTTTCAGCTCCAGATAGTCGACCAGGAACATCGCGATGGCGAATTCATCCTCCGCCACCAGTACACGCAGCCCTTTCAGGCCCTCTGGTTTGTTGCCCGCTTCCAGCACGACCGGCGCTCCTCGATACACGCGGCCCACCTCTGCCGCAACGCCCGCAGGATGCGCGAACCGGGCTACAAGAGCGCGTGATGATGGATGAAGGTCGCGGCCACGGCGCGTTCACCGCGGCATTGCAACGCCGCGTTCAGAAGGCCCGTTCCCACTTCAGGCTGAGCAGGCTGCGGTCGTGGCTGTACAGCCAGCCGACGTTGCTGTCGATGCGCGCGTAGCGCAGGCTCAGGCTGGGTACCAGCCCGGCCACGGCCAAGCGCTCGCTGCGCACGATGGCGATCAGGTTCTGTTCGTCGTCCTGCCTGCGCGCCTCCAGCAACGGACTCCAGGTGTCGTAGTCGCGCTGGCGCAGCGACACGAATACGGTGGCCGTGGTGCCACTCCACTGCCGCGCCGCGCCCAGCCGCAGGCCGCGCTGGCGGTAGCCGTTGGCCGGGTCGGCTGCGCTGCTGTCGGTGACATCCAGCCCGGCGAAGACCGTCCAGCGTGGATTGAGCGCGCGGAACCAGGTGGCGTACAGCGATGCCAGCTCGCCGTCGTAGTTGCTGGCAAGGCCCTGCTGGCGATAGCGCTGGCGCTTCCAGTCAGCCTCCAGCTTGAGCAGGCTGCGTGCATCCAGGGCGTACTGCCATTCCGCGTGCACGCCACTGCCGCCCTGCAGCGCATGGTTGCCCAGGGCCTGGTAGTCATAGCTGGGGGCGAGCATCACGGTCTGCCGTGCACTACGCCAGCTGTAACCCGCCTGCACGTTGGCATTGAGCTCGTTGTACGCACTGTGCCCGCGCCATGCCTGGCCGAAGGCGAGACCGCGCACGTACAGCCCATGATGCCCGCCGAGCACCCAGCGCCGTTCCAGGCTGGCGTCGTAGTCGAGGCCCGCCGCGCGCTGGGCGTCCGGCAGTTTCCGTTCGATGATGCAGGCGTCGCCCACGCCGAACAGGCAGGTGCGACTGGCCGAACTGCGGTTGATGTTGTCACTCCATGCCGGGCCGGCGGACAGCGCGCCTTTCCAGCGCTGGCGCGCCTGCAGGGCACCCAGGTAACCGTCCACGCGCGCGCGGACGCCGGCCGTGGCCGGATCATCGGCATTGATGCCTGCAGCGATGGCTGTGAACAGCGCGGCCGCATCGCGATCGCGCTGGTCTTCCGCATAGACACGTGCCAGCTCGAGGCGGGCCGGCAGGAAATCCGGCTGCGCCGCCAGCAGCGCTTCGTACTCCATCGCCGCGCGACGATGGTCGCCCGCCACCCGCGCCAGCGCCCCCTGCGCATAGTGGCGCAGCAGGGGGTCATGCCCCGGCAGTTCGATGTACTCATCGAGGAACGCAGCGGCGGCCTGCCATTGCTGATGCTGCAGAGAGAGGTAAAGGGCCTGGCCAAGATCATCGACGGTGCGCTCCACGCGCAGCGTCTGGCCGTCGATGGTGATGGTCGGCCGCTCCGACTCGGCCTGCTGCAGGCGCTGCTGGTCCTGCTGCTGGTGGCGCAGTTCGGTGCCCTGTTCAAGCACACGACGAAGATCGTCCTGCTGGGCGCGCACCTCGGTGGCAGCCAACAGCAGTACGACAAGGAAGATGGAATGGCGCATGGTCGATCCGTGGTGGTGCATGCAGCGGGCCGAAGCAGGGACTGGCGGATCGCGGCTTGTCCCTGCCCTGCCCCGTCAGGGGCGTGGCGATCAGTTCTTGCTGCCGCCGAAGGCGGTGTCGTACTGGCTGTTGCCGCTGAAGGTGGCGATACCGGCCAGGGTGGCCGCGTTGGCGCCGAAGAACTGGCCCTGGGTGGTGCCGGCAACGCTGCCGTTGGCGGTGGCGGTGCCGGCGAACGAGGCGTTGGCGCTGTTGATGTTGGCGTTGACGTTGATCGACAGGCCGCCACCGTTCAGGCCACCGAGCAGGGTGCCATTGCCGAAGTTGGCGCGGAAGGTACCCGACAGCAGGTTGCTGCCATTGAACTTGTTCAGGCCTGCCATGCTGTAGGTGGCCACGCCGGCCGGCAGCGTGGTGCCGGCACGGTCACCGACGAAATAGACCTGGCGGTTGTTGAAGCCACCAGCGGCGCCATCCTTGGACCACTCACCGAACCACACATCGCCGCTGCCGACCTTGACGAAGTTGAAGTGGCCCATGCCGGAATGGCTGCCCGGGGTACCGGTGATCGGCATGGCCAGTGTGCGTACGGTGACACCATTGACGGTGGTCGGGGCCGAGTAGGCCGCCAGGCCCTGGAAATCGACCGGCTTGGCATTGGACACGGTGCCAACGCCGATACCGGCCTTGCCGGCCGAGTGCGGGCCGCCGTTGACTTCCGACGCACCCACCTTGACGTACAGCTGCGCATCGGTCGCCGGGCTGGCAGCGCCGACGATGTCGGCCGCCTGCGCAGTGCCGGCCAGGGCCAGTGCAGCGGCGACGGCCAACAGGGAACGGTTGATCATTTTCATGGTATTGCTCCTTGGGTTGAGGGAACTACGGGTACAACACAAAAAGGAACGGCGGCGGATCAGTTGCGCTGACCGCCGAAGGACGTATCGAACTGGCTGTTGCCGGCAAAGGTTGCGATGCCGGTCACCGCACTGGCACCGGCGCCGAAGAACTGGCCGCTGCTGGTACCGATGATCGAACCATTGGCGATGGCCGAACCGCTGAACGCACCGGTGGCGCGATCCAGCGTGCCGCTCGCGGCGAGCCTGTATCCGGTCCCGACCAGGCCGGCGGTAACGGTGCCGGTATCGAAATTCGCCCGCAGTGCACCTTCCAGCACGCCGCTGCCATCAAAGCGGTTGATGCCAGCCAAGGTGTAGGTCACGATGCCTGCTGGCAGCGAAGTACCGGCACGGTCACCGACGAAGAACACCTGGCGGTGATTGAAGCCCGCCTGCGCGCCGCTGGATGACCATTCACCGAACCAGACATCTGCATTGCCCACCTGCACGAAGCTGAAGTGGCCCACGCCAGCGGTGGCGAACGGCAGGCCTGCGTCCGGGCCCAGCGTGCGGACCGTGGTTGCGCCACGCACCACCGTGGTGGCGTAGGGCACCAGGCTGGCCACGTCCACTCGCGCCGCGTTGGCATACGGCCCCAACGAAACGCCTGCGCGACCGGAACGGTGCGGACCGGCATTGAGTGTCGATTCGCCTGCGTTGATGTAATGGACGCCGTCCTGGGCCGGGCTCTGCCCGCCAGCGATGTCGGCAGCCATGACCGGCATGGAAGCCAGCAGGCCGATCGAAAGTACAAGGGTGCGGGGCTGTTTCACGGTTGATTCTCCCTGTCGAATGCGGACTCAGAAGCGCGCGGTGATGCCAAGCTTGATCGTGCGGCCCGGTGCCGGAAGCGTTGAGCGTGTTGCCGGGTCGACGTAATAGCGGTTGCCGAGATTGCTGCCGACCAGCTCGACGCTGGCGTGCTGGTTGAAGCGCCAGCGGGCGTAGGCATCCACCGTGGTGATGTTTCCCCAGGTGAAGGGCACGTTCTGCCAGAGCAGGCTGCTGCCCCCGGCGATCAGTCGGTCGCGGTAGGCCTGCAGGTCCGGATTGTCGTGCCGCTGGTAGTGCACGATGCGGCTGCCCAGCTCCAGGCGCTCATCGAACAGGCGGGTGCCGAGTGACCAGTTCACCGACAGCTTCGGCGTGGCCTGGGTCAGCAGATAGCCGCTGACGAAGCCATCCTGGACGCAGTTGGGCACCCGCCCCTGGTCCGCATCCAGCCGTACCGCCGAGCTTTCATCGCAGACTTCGTTTTCAAGGATGCGGCTGATGCCCAGATCGGTGAAGAAGCGCCGGTTGTCGAAGCGCGCCTGCAGCTCGATGCCGCGGATGGTCTGCTTGTCGATGTTGTCGAACATGAAGTACGCATCACGCTCGATGACATTGCGGGTCTTGTGCACGTAGTAGGCCAGCTTGACGTCGGCATCGGCGGTGTTGCCGAACAGCCCGGAGAGGTTGTGCACGTACCCCAGCTCGTAGTTGTAGGCATGCTCCGGCTTGAGTGGATACAGCGGATTGAGGCTGCTGGAGAACGCAATGGTGCTTTCGAACATGCTGGGGAAGCGCACCGCCTCGCTGTAGCGCAGATAGGCACGAGCGGCCGGCGAGAAACGCACCGTCGCCGAGAACGTCGGCAACCAGGCGTGATCGCGGTGCCGTTCGTTGCGCCCGGCCACCGACTGCATCGCCCCGCCCCCGATCCTGCAGCGGATGTCGGTGCCGAGGACCATCGGCAGCAGCCCGGGGATGGCGGCGACCTGGCCGTTGAGGCAGGGATTGGTGGCTCGGCTGTAGTTGCCGTTTGCATCGGGCAACCAGGGAACGCCGTGCTGGACCTCCCTGGGTGTCTCGTACTTGCGCAGCAGGTCGGCCAGCGACTGATCGACGATCCAGCCCATGCCGATGCTGTCCCAGAATTCCCGCTCGCTCTCGAGTGCGTCGATCTCGCCCTGCAGGCTGTCCGGCCGCGGTGGCAGTTCATTCACCCGGTACTGCGCTTCGCGCGGCACGATCGAGGTCGTCTGCAGTTCCGGGTGGGCCTGCAGGAAGTCGTCGAACGCCCAGTAACGGCTGTAACGCACGCCGGCATTGAGGGTCAGGAAGTCGACCGGACGCCATTCCAGCGTGAGGTAGCCCTCGCCCTCCTGGCGACGGCCGGCACGCGGGTACATGCGCCAGCCGTCGGACGGGCCGAAATACGGGTCGCGCGAACCGAGCTTCTCGTATTGCCAGTTGCCGCCCACGGTCAGGTCCAGGGTCGAATGCAGGGCGAAGCGGTTGCTCAGGGTCAGGCCGGTCCGGTCGTTGATCGCATTTGCCAGCGCGGTGTTGCGCAGAATCGGGCTGGCGCCGGCATTCCAGTCCGGATTGCCCGGGGCGAAGTTCGGAAAGCCGCCTGCGGTGTAGGTATCGCTGTCCGTCTCTGTGCGCCACAGGTTGGCGTAGAGGTCCAGCCAGCGGCTGCCGGCCGGCTGGAAGCGGTACTCCAGGTTCCAGGCATCGGACGCAACCCGGCTGAGCGGCCACTGGATGCGCCCATAGTCCGGTGCCGACAGGATGCGCGACGGCATGATCTCGCCGTAGTGCGACAGCGTTCGCCGCCAGGTCGCCTTCAACTGCTGGTCATCGTTGATCTGCCAGCTGCCCTTGACCAGCCAGGACTCCTGTTCGCTGGAAGTATTGGGCACTTCATCGCCGGGCTTGAAGTAGCGCGCCAGCGTGGTGATGTAGTCGATGCCCTGGCACTCGAACTGCTCGCGCCGGTCCTGGTCGTAGTAGGCGCTGCCCTGGGTCCCGGAGAAGTAGTTGCCGCGCTTGCGCCAGGCGTAGGCGGCCATCAGGTCGACGTTGTCGCCACGCACGCCCAGCGCCAGGCGCCAGGCCTGGTCCTCGCCATCGAGGGGGTTGTTGCCACTGCGCGACTTCACCGGCACCACCAGGGTGCGGTCGTCGTAGGGCGAGTTCGGCGAGCCCTGCGGAAACCCCGGCACGGTGCGGTAATCCTCGCCGGTGTGCAGCCGCGGCAGGCGTGGCGCCACCGCATTGCTGCTGCCTTCGATCTTCAGCTCCCCGCCGAAGCGCTCACCCGCTTCCACGATGTCATCGACGTCGATGGTCTTGATCACCAGCGCGCCACCGATCCCGCTGTGCACATCGCGCACCAGCCCTGGCCCCTTGATGACCTGGATGCCACCCATCAGGTTGGGATCGATGTAATTGCGGTTGCTGACGCCGTTATAGCCGCGCCAGACCGTGAGCGCCTGTTCGCCACCGTCGATGCTGACCGGCACCCGCCCCGGCCCCTGGATGCCGCGGATGTTGATGTCCAGCGCGCCGCTGTTGCGCGCATCGCCACTGAACACACCGACCAGATCCTTTACCACGTCGGCCGGGTTGGAGCCGCGATAGCGCTCCACCCGGTCGCGCCCCGAATACGCCGTGGTCAGGTCCAGCGCGAACACATCATCGTAGCCGCGCCGATCACGCGCCTCGCCCCCTTCCGACTGCAGGCGACCGGCCACGTCCAGTGTTTTGGTCACCCGCACCCCTTCCCCCTCACCCGCCTCCGCTGCGGCCCGCAGGCTCCAGGTACCGTCCATGCCGCGCTGTGCACGCACGCCGCTGCCGCGCAACAGCTGCTGCAGTGCCTGCATCTGGCTGTACTCACCACTCACTGCACTGGAGCGGCGGCCCTCCACCAGGTCACTGCGGAACACCACCTGCACATCGGCCTGGCGGCCAAAGGCACGCACGGCGTCGGCCAGGGGCTGTTCCGGAATGGTGTACTGGCGCAACGGTGCGACGACCACCGGTTGCGCCTGCACGGCCGGCACCCAGGCCAGCGGCAGCAATGCGGTGGAGATGGCAAGAGCCAGGACGGTGGCGCGACGATGACAGGCGGATGCCGTGGACGGCATGGACAGGAACTCCTCAAGCGTGGCGGAACCACGGGCACATCCAGTGCCGGTGGCATGTCTGGCTTGAGGAGAAACGGTGTTTCGCTCTGGCTATACCTCTATAGACAGCAGGGCACAGCGAGTGCCCACGGTTTTTTCATGTTTTTTTTCCATGTGGGGCGCTGTGCGCTGTGCCGCAGGCACCTCACCACACCACCAGCGCTCCGCCGGGCAAGCGCTGCACACGCAGTCCTGCCTGCGCGGCCACCGCATTGATGGCGGTCTCCGATTGCTGCAGGTGGAACAGGCCACTGACCCGCACGCTCGCGCCCTGCCCGCCCAGTACCCAGACCGGAGCACGACGGTAGCGCGCCAGATCGGCGATGGCCTGCGCGGCCAGCTGATCGTCGATCACTACCTCGCCACGCCGCCACGGCGCCATGGTCGCGGTATCTTCCAGCTGCACCGGCTGCAGCCAGCGACCGTCACGGAACACACGTGCCTGCCCGGCATGCAGGCGCTGCACACTGCCATCACCCGGGCGCACATCGACCCCGCCCTCGCTGACCTGGGTCAGGACCGTGGTGTCCTGCATCGACACGCTGAAGGCCGTGCCGATGTCACGGATCTGGCCGCCCGCCGCCTCCACCTGGAACGGGCGCGCCTCGTGCGCTACCTGGAACCAGGCCTGGCCGCGCAGCAGACGAAGGTGGCGCTGCTGGCCATCGAATTCAATCGCCAGTGCGGTGCCGGCGTCGAGTACCGCGGTGCTGCCGTCCTCCAACTGCACCATGCGCGGTGCATCGCTGCTGTGCAGGTCACTGCGTGCCAGCAGCAGCGCGTGTGGCGCAGCGGCAACCATCAGCACCACTGCGGCAGCACTGGCCAGCAGCCACGGCAGGCGGCGGCGCGACGCGATCGGGCGCAACCCTTGGCGATCAGCCGTCAACCCGGGCAGCGCGGCCAGCACCTCGGGCCCGGCGGCATCCAGGCCCTGCCAGAAGGCCTGCTGCTGGCGCCATGCCAACGCGTGGCGGGGATTCGCCTGCAGCCAGCGCTGCAGGGTTCGTTGCTGGCGTTCCGGCAGCGGGCCTGCACTGCACCGGATCACCCAGCGCAACGCCTGCCTGGCCTGACGCGGCGAGGGTTCGGACGTGGTCATGGTTGTGGCCTGCCGCACCGCGAACGGGTGCGCCTTCCTGTTGTGACAACGGCGGGCGCGATCTGCCCACGGCAATCACGGCTCATCGGCGTGTTGCCTGCTGGTGCTGCTGGATCAACAGTGCCGCGCGCATTACGTATTTGCCGACCACGCTCTTGGAAATGCCGAGGCGCGCGGCGATCTCGCGCTCGCTCAGGCCCAGGTAGCGGTTGAGCACGAAGCACTCGCGCACCTGGGCCGGCAGGGCCAGGATGGTCTGGGTGATCTCGCGCAGCTGCGCCTGGTCCAGCACCTGGGCCTCGCCATCATGGCCTGCATCGGCCATGTCGACGGCGTACTCGGCCATCGCGCGCCGCTCGCGGGCATCCGCCTGGCTGCGGTTGAGCGCGTGATGGTAAGCCATCCGGTACAGATAACCGCGCGGCTCGAGGATGGGGGGATCGCCGGGTACGCTGCTGGCCTTCAGGTACAGGTTCTGCAGCGTGTCCTCGGTACTGGCCGGGTCGAGATAGCGCGCGATGAAGCGAGACAACGCACGGCGCTCGCGGATCAGCAGTTCGACCAGCGCCAGGGCATTGGGAGACATAGGTGCCAAGGCCGGACCGGGGAATGATGGGCGTGATGGCGACGGTCCGGACGTGGATTGTGGGCTGCCGGGCCGCAGGCGGCAAGCCGCCGCCGCCCACATCATCCATGCAGGGCAGATCCGAGCATGGCTCGACGCCACAGTGGGATTGGCCGAACATGACTCGGCCCTACAGACAACAGGAGATCCCGATGGCCTACGCACGCATTGTTTCGACCGCCGACAACTACCTGCACCACATCAGCAATGGCAGCTTCGATGTGGATGCGGACGAGCCCGCCTCGCTGGGCGGCCAGGGCAAGGGTTTCGCACCGTTCGACCTGTACCTGGCCTCGCTGGCGGCATGCACCGCCATCACCCTGCGCATGTACGCGCAGCGCAAGGGCTGGGAGCTGGGCGAATTCCATGCCGAGCTGCGCTCGGAACGTGACGCGGATGGACGCTTCCACGTGCACCGCGTGCTGCATGCCAGCGCCGAGCTGAGCGATGCGCAGTGGCAGCGGTTGCTGGAGGTGGTGGAGAAGACCCCGGTCACGCTGGTGATGCGTGAGGGTGCGCGGATCACCAGTGAGCGTGGGGCTGCAGCGTAACCCCATCCACGCCTGGCGTGGATCTACAGAC
>NZ_JAOCCT010000046.1:0-34117 GCF_029840555.1 Stenotrophomonas sp. GD03877
GGGAGGGGTCTGTCACTGGCCTCTGGCGGCGGCTCGAAATCAGGCGCAGACTCAGTTGACGGAGTTAAAGACCCTCGCAGATTGCTAGCTTGCATACTATCGGGGAGTATAGTATCGTTCCCTCATGTGATACGGACAGGTGCGCAATGCCTCACAGCCCTCGGGAGAAAAAGCAGGCCCTTACCCGCGTACGTCGGATCAGCGGACAGGTGGCTGCATTGGAGCAGGCTCTGGAGAGCGGGGCGGAATGTGCTGCAGTACTTCAGCAGCTTGCTGCTGTGCGCGGGGCGGTCAATGGTTTGATGGCGACGGTTCTGGAGAGCTATCTGCGTGAAGAGTTCCCGCATAGCGACACCCACACCGACTCTCAAAGGAAGTCGATTGACGAGACCATCTCTATTGTCCGCTCCTATCTCCGTTAGTCAGTTCGCGACATTGCTTGATGGCGCTAGTACTAAGTAGAGGAGGCAATCTATGGGTGTCCGAACTACTTCATTTCCAAGTAGAACCCGCCATTCCTAACCCCTTCGTGGGTTAGGGCGTCACGACTAGGACGTTGAGGCCTTTCCAGGAGGCTCCAAGGCATGCTGGATGATGTCAGTCGAGTTGCGCCTGTCTGTATTTCTTGGAGCGGGCAATCTCTGTCGGCATCGTTGCCTTCGGCATCTGACTGAGTCATGGGAGGCCCTTTGAAGTGAGCTTCCAGCCTCGTTGCGACTCCCATGCGGTCCGCGCCTGGCTGGAAGGTGGGAGAGCAAGGGCCTGCGATCTATGCGGTGCTGTCCTCCCAGCTTGTTGTGGTTCCCACTACCGCCCTACACCAGAGCCGGCTCCACCACACGACCTTTCGCTGAGCTATCGCACAAGCAAGTGATAGACCTCCCGTGAGCGGTGTTTAGAAGATCATCCATTCTTGAGGCTATGTATGAATGACCCATCCGGCCTGAGCCAAGCTGCAGGCACGCCAGCAGAAGGCTACGTATATGGGATGCCGGCGCACGCGGACCGCCGCGCCGCCGTTGAGGAAGTCCATGCGCGACCGCACCTTCTCACCCAGTCTCCGCGAAGCCTTCTCCAGCTCTCCTTCATGACAGAAGGGGACATGAGTCGAGATCGTGCCGCGATCGACGATCTTTCAGGTCGTATGGGGGCTGCAGTCGAGGATCACACCACACCTCATCACGCGCTTACGTGGAATGAGGGTGATCTGCACTGCGAGAAGCACACTGAGTTCTCTTCCTACCTCTGGAGCGCACCACTGAGCTCAGAAACAGGTGAGCCTTGTGGGGACAACCCGTTTAGACAGGGATTCAAGCCGCCAGGACCCGTGATCTCGGCTGTTAGCGTCAGGCTTTTGCCTTGGACCGCGGAGGCGGAGAAGGAAATAGATTGCTTTGATCCCGTCAGCCGCTGCTACTCGCTGGTTGAGAACGGTGCCGCGGCCATTGTGACCGACTTCCGTCAAGACGAGGAAGGGCTAACCCACATGCTCATCCTTGATCGCGACCTGACTCCGGCGCGGGCAGGAGCGCTGGCGCAACGACTGCTCGAGGTCGAGACATACCGAACGCTTGCCCTCCTAGCGCTACCGCTGACTCGTTCCATGACGTCGAATCTTCGTCGCATGGAGGCGCGTCTGGCTGCAATTACTGAAGAGATGCGCAGGGCCTCCGGCGGACGTCGTGACAGTGACGTGCTCCTCTCGGATTTGACCAGCCTGGCTGCAGAGTTGGAGGCGGACGCCGCGGCAAATCTCTATAGGTTTGGTGCAAGTCGGGCTTACTACGAAATTGTTGAAGAGCGACTGGATGCGTTGGCGGAGGATCAAGTTGCCGGCTATAGCACCTGGGCGGACTTCTTGTATCGAAGGATTGCACCGGCCATGCGAACTTGCCAGTCAGTGAAGGAGCGACAGGGGAAGCTCTCAGACAAGTTGACGCGCTCGATCTCGCTCCTCCGGTCGTGGATTGATGTTGAGCTCGAGCGGCAGAACCGCGACCTACTGGCGTCCATGAATGAACGGGCGAAGGTTCAGCTGCGCCTGCAGCAGACGGTGGAAGGTTTGTCGGTGGCCGCCATCTCGTACTACGTCGTGAGTCTTCTCGCATACCTGCTCAAGGGTTTGCCTGGGACGCATGACATCGCAGCAACCGTCACTGCGATCTTGGTTCCCGCTGTATTGCTGCTGATTTGGTGGATTGTCCGAAGGATCAGGCATGCACACGGTGACTCGGCAGTCGAGGACAAGGCCTAAAGCCTCGCTTAAGGCCACATTCGATTCGCGATAGATGGCCTATCAAATTCAACTCAGAGGAAAGAACAATGGAACGCATTGAGCGTCACGCAAGCTTCGGTGGATGGCAGGACGTCTACCAGCATGAATCATCCAGCCTTGGTTGCACCATGAAGTTTGGAGTCTATCTCCCTCCGCAGGCGTCCAGCGGCCCGGTACCTGTTCTCTACTGGCTCTCTGGCCTGACGTGCACAGAGCAGAACTTCATCACCAAGTCTGCAGTGCAGCAGCTCGCTGCTGAGCATGGCATTGCCATCGTTGCTCCGGATACAAGTCCGCGCGGAGAGTCCGTCGCGGATGATCCAGCTTACGATCTCGGCCAAGGTGCGGGGTTCTACGTCAATGCCACCGAGGCACCGTGGTCCGACCACTACCGCATGTATGACTACGTTGTAAGTGAGCTGCCTGCTCTCGTTGAGAAGAACTTCCCTGTTAGCCAGGCTCGCTCAATTAGCGGCCACTCAATGGGCGGCCACGGTGCCTTGGTCATCGCTTTGCGAAATCCAGGTCGCTATCGCAGCGTATCCGCCTTCTCTCCGATCGTGGCACCCACCCAGGCTCCTTGGGGCCAGAAGGCGTTTTCGGCCTACTTGGGGGGAGATCAGGAGCAGTGGCGGCAGTATGACGCCGTGGAGCTGATTGCAGATGCAAAGGAGCGCCTGCCCCTGCTCGTGGATCAAGGGCTCAGCGATGATTTCTTGCAGAATCAGCTCCGCCCCGAACTGCTTCAAGATGCATGCGCCAAGGTGAATCATCCGCTTTCGCTGAACCTTCGCGATGGTTACGACCATAGCTACTACTTCATCTCCAGCTTCATTGCCGATCATCTCAAGCACCACGCATCGGCGCTGAACACCTAACCAAGGAGTGCTGCCGTGATCAAGACCTCCAGAAATCGTCATCAAGTTGTGATCGTTGGGGCGGGCTTCGGCGGACTGGAGGCCGCCACGCACCTTGAAGGAGTGGATGTCGATGTAACAATCATTGACCGGCGGAACTATCACTTGTTCCAGCCGCTGCTCTACCAGGTGGCTGGTGCGTCACTGTCACCGTCGGAGATCGCATGGCCGATCCGCTATCTGTTCCGTGACCGCCCGGAGGTCAGAACCCTCATGGCGGAGGTCGAGGGTGTGGATAAAGCTGCCCGCCAAGTGATCCTTCAGGACGGCACTCGATACCCTTACGACACCCTTGTGCTCGCTACGGGAGCAACACATGCCTACTTTGGGCATGACGAATGGTCGAAGTACGCTCCAGGCCTGAAGAGCCTGGAGGATGCAACAACCATTCGAGGCAGGATCTTGAGCGCGTTCGAGCAAGCGGAGCTCTGCAATGATCCCGAGGTTCGAGAGGCCCTTCAAACCTTTGTGATCATTGGTGGTGGGCCTACAGGTGTCGAGCTTGCCGGAACCATCGCGGAGCTGGCGCGTGGCACGCTGCAGGATGACTTTCGGTCAGTTGATCCCAGCAAAACCCGGGTATTTCTCATTGAGGCGGGTCCGCGGCTGCTCCCCGTCTTTCCTGAAAAGCTCTCCGAGTACACGAGGCGCGCCCTCGAGAAGCTTGGGGTATCCGTTTTGTTGGGGGCCCCTGTCACCGAGTGCGCCTCTGATGGGGTGATGCTCAATGGCAAGAAGCTGGCGGCATCCACAATCGTCTGGGCAGCGGGAGTTCAGGCGTCTCCAGCCGCACGTTGGCTCGACACCGAATCAGATCGGGCGGGGCGCGCAATCGTCGGCCCTGATCTAACGGTGCCTGGTTCCCCCAACATTTTCGTGATCGGGGACACTGCTTCATCAGCCACTGCGGACGGAAAGACCGTTCCTGGAATCGCGCCGGCGGCCAAGCAGCAAGGCAAGTACGTCGCGGGCCAGATTGAAGGGCTGATAACAGGGGCGCGGAGGACCGCTGCATTCAAGTACCGGCACCAGGGCAACCTCGCCACGATTGGACGCAGCCTTGCAGTAATCGATATGGGGAAGCTAAAGCTGAGCGGAGGAATCGCATGGTGGATCTGGAAGCTCGCTCACATCTACTTCCTTATCGGAGTGCGAAATCGCCTGAGCGTCGCAATGAGCTGGGTATGGAATCACAGCGTTGGATACAGAGGGGCTCGCATCATCCTCCGTGAAAAAGCAAGCAATGCCACAAGCGGCTCATTGGATGGGAAGCTGAAATAGGGGCCAAGACGCTCTGAATGCACACTCGCAACTGACTTCCCGAAGGAGAACACCTTGGCAGATCTATTCACAGCGAAACCAAGGGCACCACTGGCCGAACTGCTACGACCGAAGTCTCTCGACGAGTTCGTTGGGCAGCAACACCTGCTGGGGCCGGGGAAGCCTTTGCGTCTTGCCTTTGAAGCAAGAAGTCTGCACTCCTTCATCATGTGGGGGCCCCCGGGCGTCGGTAAGACCACCCTGGGGCGCCTCGCAGCGATGGTGACTGACAGTCACTTCATTGCGATCTCCGCCGTACTCGCCGGGGTAAAGGACATCAGGCAGGCCATTGATGATGCGCGGGCCGAACTCGACGTCCGCGGTCGCTCCACGGTACTTTTCGTCGACGAAATTCACCGGTTCAACAAGGCCCAGCAGGATGCGCTGCTACCTCACGTTGAATCAGGGCTACTCACGCTGGTGGGCGGCACCACAGAGCATCCAGGACTGGCCGTTAACTCGGCGCTGCTTTCGCGCGCGCAGGTGTACACACTTGAGCCTCTGTCTGACGCAGATCTTGAGAAGCTCTACGAACGCGCCAGACCTCACTTGCGAGGCGTTGACCTCTCCGATCCCGCATTGCAGCTGCTGAAGGGCTTCGCTGATGGTGATGGCCGCAGATTCCTGAATCTTCTCGAGCAGGTCTCAACTGCGGCCTCTGAGAAGCGGGTGGAAGAGGTGGATCTTGAGTTTGCCAAGCGCTCCACCAGCCCGTCACTGCGTCGATTCGATAAGGGCGGGGACGAGTTCTATTGGCAGCTCTCCGCGTTTCACAAATCACTGCGTGGCTCTGATCCCGACGCCTCCCTCTACTGGCTAGCGCGCATTCTGGATGGGGGCGGGGACGTGAGCCAGGTCACACGTCGAATGATTGTTATGGCAAGCGAAGATATCGGAAATGCTGATCCGGGCGCTCTGCACTTGGCCATCCACGCTGCGCAGGCGTATGAGCGACTTGGCTCTCCTGAAGGTGAAATTGTCTTGGCCCAGGCTGCGACCTATCTGGCGCTCTCCCCCAAGTCGAATGCGTCCTATGCGGCTTGGGATCTAGCAAGGGCCTTCGTCAAGGAGCACGGATCATTACCAGTTCCCATGCATCTTCGGAATGCTCCAGCGAAGCTTATGAGGCAGATGGGGTATCGACAAGCATATCGCTACGCGCATCATGAGCCAGACGGCTACGCAGCTGGACAGACGTACCTGCCGGAGGGTGTGGAGAGGCCGAACTGGTATCGGCCCACTGATCGGGGAGCTGAGCGCGCCTTGGCTGAGAGACAGGCATGGCAGCGAGCCTTGGATGAAGAGGCATCGCAAACCGAAGCCGATCCCTCTTCGGGCCAGTGATCCAGCTGAACTTAACGTCTACAACCTACAGAGACATGCACATGCCAAACGCCACATTCGGTGAAGCTTCCTGCAGTGTCGCAGCAAGCGGCCTTGTAGAGGTGCGCGGTGCGCGTGAGAACAACCTTAGAGACGTTGATGTCTCAATTCCTCGCAACGCACTGGTCGTCTTTTCCGGTGTATCCGGTTCCGGGAAGTCATCTCTTGCATTCGGGACAATCTATGCGGAAGCTCAAAGGAGGTACTTTGAGTCCGTTGCTCCCTATGCTCGACGCCTAATCGATCAGGCAGGCGTCCCTGATGTTGACTCCATCGATGGACTCCCGCCGGCAGTAGCGCTGCAGCAGCAGCGTGGTGCCAGCAATGCGCGATCTTCGGTGGGTAGCGTCACCACGCTATCCAGCCTCATTCGTATGATGTATTCCCGCGCGGGAGCATATCCGGCTGATCAGCCTATGCTTTATGCCGAGGACTTCTCACCCAATACTCCCCAGGGCGCATGCGCGACCTGCCATGGCCTTGGCCATGTGTACGAGGTGACAGAGGCCCTCATGGTGCCGGATCCAAAGCTGAGCATCCGTGAGCGTGCCATTGCTTCGTGGCCACCTGCATGGCACGGGCAGAACCTTCGCGACATTCTGGTGACGCTGGGCTACGACATTGATAGGCCTTGGAAGGACCTTCCCAAGAAAGACCGCGATTGGATTCTGTTTACCGAGGAGTCGCCCACTGTGCCGGTCTATGCTGGGTTCACGCCGGCGGAGACGCGTGCGGCCCTGAAGCGTAAAACTGAGCCGAGCTACATGGGAACCTTCACTGGCGCCCGTAGGTATGTCCTGCACACGTTTGCTAACACGCAAAGTGCCCTGATGAGGCGCCGCGTATCGCGATACATGGAGGGTAAGCTTTGTCCCACCTGCCATGGCAAGCGCCTTAAGGCAGAGTCGCTGTCAGTGACATTTGCGGGTGTGGACATTGGTCAATTCATGCAGATGCCTCTTGACCAACTGGCTTCCCTGCTCGAGCCCATTTCTCAAGGAGACTTCAGTGCTCATGCTGGCGGGGGCAAGGCGAACAAGGAAGCCACCCGTCGTGATCGCGCCGATAGGGCGGCCAGTGGGCGGGCGGTCCACGCGGTGTCTCCTGACGTCCGCCGCACCTCAGCGCTGTCGGAGGAGAAGCGCCTGGCCGCGCAGCGCCTCGCTAGTGGAGTGATGAGCCGAATCAGTCAGTTGCGTGGCCTTGGGCTTGGCTATCTAACTTTGGATCGCGCTACGCCGACATTGTCCGCTGGCGAGCTGCAGCGATTGAGACTCGCCACGCAGTTGAGCTCGCTGCTCTTTGGCGTGGTGTACGTGTTGGACGAGCCGTCGGCAGGTCTTCATCCCTCCGACAGCCAGGCTCTCTATGACGCCTTGGACCGCCTCCGCGACGGTGGTAATTCCGTATTTGTTGTGGAGCACGATCTGGAGCTGATGCGCCGTGCCCAGTGGTTGGTGGATGTTGGGCCTGAGGCGGGAGAGCGGGGCGGCAAAGTGCTCTACAGCGGAGAGCCGGATGGTCTTCGTGACATCGACGAGTCACGTACCGCGTTGTACCTCTTTGACAAGGTCCCGCCCCCTAGTGGCCAAGAGCGTCAAGCGAGTGGTTGGCTGGAACTTCAGGGCATCCAGCGTCACAACCTGAAGCGCATTGATGCGAAGATACCTCTGGGCATCCTCACCGCGGTGACCGGGATTTCGGGATCGGGCAAGTCCAGCCTCGTCGCCCAAGCGTTGCCGGAGCTGATGATGCTTCAACTTGGACACGAGCCTGAAGACGACGCGGTGGAAACGGGGGCAGCAGACGGGCCAACCGTCATCGAGACGACAGGGGGACACCTCGGCGGAGATGTCGATGCTATTCAGCGTCTCGTCCAGGTTGATCAGAAGCCAATCGGACGGACGCCGCGATCGAATCTCGCGACTTACACCGGCCTTTTCGATCATGTTCGAAAGCTGTTTGCCGCAACACCAGATGCGCGGCGTCGACGTTACGACGCAGGTCGATTCTCCTTCAACGTGGCCAAGGGACGTTGTGAGACGTGCGAAGGGGAGGGGTTCGTGAGCGTCGAGCTGCTGTTTATGCCTAGCGTCTATGCACCGTGCCCAACGTGCCACGGTGCGCGATACAACGAAGCTACGCTGAAGGTGCTTTGGAACGGTAAGAACATTGCAGACGTTCTGCGGATGACTGTCGAGGATGCACGTGAATTCTTTGGCGATGAGGACGCGATCGCTCGCCCACTTCAGTTGCTGAAGGAGATTGGCCTTGGATACCTTCGACTGGGCCAGCCGGCTACCGAGCTATCGGGTGGTGAAGCGCAGCGCATCAAGCTGGCCACAGAGCTTCAACGAAGCCAGCGCGGGCGGACACTGTATGTCCTGGATGAACCCACTACGGGCCTCCATGCCTCGGACGCGGATAGGCTGCTTGTGCAGCTCCAGCGGCTCGTTGATGCCGGCAATACGGTGGTCATGATTGAGCACGACATGCGTGCCGTTGCTCAGGCGGATTGGGTAATCGACGTGGGTCCAGGTGCCGGTGATGCGGGCGGGCAGATCGTGGCGGCAGGAACTCCAAAACAGGTCGCTCGCGTGAAGAGAAGCCGTACCGCCCCCTTCTTGGCTGAGGAACTCGCCCGCGCGGGTTGACCCGACGCTCTTTTGGCCACCATGAGCGTCCCTGGCGCTCATGGCGGCCAGATCCCGTATCAGAGAGCGGCCAAGCGACTCGGCATTAGCGCTTCCCTGCTTTGGATGGCGTTAGGGCCGAGGTGGGGGAGGGCGCCATCTGCGTAAGGCTTGGTAGTGCTCCGACGGCGGAATGGAGTGCATCGAAAACTACTCTGACGCGAGGTGAGACTGGGCCGCGTTGAGGCCGATAGACGTACAAGCCCCACGGCGCAGGATCGAATTCTTCCATCACACGCTGCAGAACACCTGACTGAATGAGTGGGGCAGCCATGTAATCAGCAAGTTGGGCAAACCCCAAGCCCGCAATGACCCCTGCCATCTCCATGTCGGCATTGTCTGCAATGAAGACCGGTGCTGTCGGCGCCACCTGTACGCCTCCAGCCAGGTACCAGGGCCAGGGCCTGCCTGTATTGATGTCCACCGATGCAACCAGTGGAAACCGCGAGAGCTCGCTAGTCTCCGCTGGTGCTCCGATTCTCTCTACAAGTGCGGGGGAGCCAACGATGTGCAGTCGCATCTCTCCTGCCTTCTTCGCAATGAATCTGCTATCACGCATGAAGCCGACGCGGATTCCGACATCGATCCCTTCATCGACAGCGTCTGCAACCCGATCGCTTAAGCGAACGTCCAAGACAATTCCCGGGTGACTTTGGGTCACTGTATCCAAGGCGGCAAGAACTGCCCTGGAGCCCATGCTGTGAGGGGCACTAATTCGGACTGTGCCCACAATCTGTGAGGCCGTCGCCTTGGTTCGCGGGCGCCACAGCTTGTCTAAGCCCTCAAGCGCCGGCCGCAGCTGATGTAAGAGATCCTCCCCAAAGGCCGTGATGCGAACCTGGCGTGTGCTTCGGTGGAACAACAGCTCCCCGTAATGACTTTCAAGGGCCTGTATCGCTCGGGTGATGGCCTGAGGAGAGCTTCCCAGTCGAACAGCGGCCTCACGAAAGCTCGGCGCCTCAGCCGCGGCCCTAAACGTCTTTAGAAGATCCAGCTCGCTGTTCATCTCAAGGCCCCCATGGTCGTTGGGCTCATATTATTCCATTTCAGGGAATTATGAAATCCTATCAATTCCATATACAACAATTCTTCAGGTCTCCAGAATTCCTCCACACCCTCACCTGACCGGAGAACCTGATGAGCAAGTTCAACTACATCGAAGAGTACTACCAGGCATTCAACCGCGGTGATCGCGACGCGATGCTCTCGATGCTCACTGATGACGTTGTGCACGATCTAAATCAGGGGAGTCGCGAAGTAGGGATCGACGCATTCCGCGCGTTCCTGAGCCGCATGGATTCCTGCTACAGCGAGCAGCTTCACGACATCGTGGTGATGTACAGCAGCGATGGTGCGCGTGCCGGCGCGGAGTACGTGGTGCACGGACTCTACCACCACACGGACGAAGGTCTCCCTGCAGCGGCAGGGCAGATCTATGTTCTTCCCGGTGGCGCGTTCTTTGACATCCGTGATGGAAAGATTGCGCGCGTCACCAACTACTACAACCTGGAGGACTGGATTTCCCAGGTCCACAAGGCGCCCTGAAATGGCTACCAACGTGCGAGTAGAGGTACTGGTCGGCACCGAAATCGAGGACTGGCTCGATCGCGTCGCTCAGTTGCGGATCGAGATATTCAGTAGCTATCCCTACCTGTACGAAGGAGACATGGACTATGAGCGTCACTACCTCCGCAATTATGCGACGTCTGACGGGGGCATCGTTGTCCTGGCCAGGGATGGAAGGGACGTTGTAGGTGCATCGACTGGCCTTCCTTTGTTGAGCGCCGATGCCGCTTTCATTCGTCCCTTCCAGGAGCACGGTCCCCGGCCAGAAGAAGTCTTCTACTGCGGGGAGTCCGTACTGAGGCCGGAGTACAGAGGAGCTGGCTTGGGCCACGTCTTCTTTGATCGAAGAGAGGAGCAAGCCCGACGAAAGGGCTTCAAGTGGTCTTCTTTCGCGTCGGTGGTTCGGTCGGAGACTGATCCGCTTAGGCCACCTGGATATCGAAGCAATGAAGGCTTCTGGACTCGCCGTGGGTATGCACAACAGAGCGCGATGAAGGTCGCTCTTCCTTGGCGGCAGCATGGGGCCACGCACGAAACCGAGCAGACACTTTCACTTTGGCTCCGTTCCTTGGAGGACGTTACATGAAGATTGCAGCAGCTAAGTACGTGATCGGTCGTCCGAAGACCTTTGCCGAGTTCGCTGCGCGCCAGCGCCGAATTCTGAATGACGCACGGGAACAAGGAGTTGAGCTTGCAGTACTTCCGGAATACCTGTCGCTGGAACTGGGTTCGACTCTTCCAGAAGCTCTTCAGCTTAGCCTGAGGTCCACCCTGGAGTCGCTCCAGATCTATCAGAGCGCATGGTGTGAGCTCTATAGCACCTTGGCTGTCGAACTGGGAATGACCATCCAGGCAGGAACGTTCCTCACCGCAACATCCCATGGGATGTATCGCAACCGTGCCTGGTGGTTCACAGCTGATGGTCGCAGCGGATGGCAGGACAAGCTTCAGCTTACTGGCTTCGAGAAGCAGGCAGTTGTCATCGAGCCTGGCGATCGCATCGCGGCGTTTGAGCAGGACGGAAAGCGTGTCGGGATTGCGGTTTGCTATGACAGCGAATTTCCGCTTCCTGTTCGCCTCCAGCAGGAGGCAGGGGTGCGCTTGCTGTTGGTGCCAAGTTGCACCGACACCGACGCCGGTGCCACCCGTGTCGATGTTGGGTGCCGAGCGCGAGCGCTTGAGAATCGGATGTTCGTGGCAAAGGCGGTCACCGCTGGCGTCGCCGACTGGAGTGAAGCGCTTGATGTCAACACCGGTGAGGCAATGATCCTCTCACCGATGGACCATGGCTTCCCCAGTGACGGCGTGCTCGCAGCGACCTCCGACGATCAGGAGTGGGCGATTGCTGACATTGACTTCGCAGCGCTCGAAGCAAGCCGTGCACGAGCGCAGGTAGCCGTCGACAAGGATTGGGATGGTCAGCTCCGCTTCCATTCCGTTGAGGTCCTGAACTAACCAACGTCTAGATGCCTGGGCCATGAAGTGCTCGTGGGCGTCGCTGGCAACTCAAATACCTGGGGAATCAAAATGCATCGTATTGTCATTGTTGGTGGTGGGGCCGGAGGGCTGGAGCTGGCTACGCAGCTGGGCCGGAAGCTCGGGCGCTCAGGGCGAGCAAAAGTCACTCTTGTCGATGCTCGGATGACGCATCTGTGGAAGCCACTTCTTCACGAGGTTGCCTCAGGCGCGTTGGATGCCGCAGAAAGTGAGCTCAACTATCTCGCCCAGGCTAGCTGGAATCACTTCCAGTTTCAGTTGGGGCGGATGACGGGTTTGGATCAGAAGTCCAGAAAGATCGAGCTTGCCCCACTGTACGATGAGGAGGGCAACGTTATTGCGCCCCGTCGCTCGATCTCCTACGACACCCTGGTGATCAGCGTGGGTAGCGGAACGAACGACTTTGGAACTCCCGGTGCAGCGGATCATTGCCTGTTCCTGGACGATCCCGATGCCGCCATTGCTTTCCAGAAGCGGCTGCTGAGCGAGTACATGGGCGCGCAAGCGCGCGGCAAGTCAGAAACACTGGAGGTTGCGATCGTCGGCGCCGGCGCCACCGGTGTCGAGCTGGCGGCCGAGCTGCGTGATGCTGCAAGGCAATTTAGCGCTTATGGGCTGGACAAGATCTCTCCCGAGAATCTGAAAATCACGCTTATCGAGGCTGGTCCGCGAGTGCTGCCAGCTCTGCCAGAGCGCGTGAGCCTGCCGGTCGCCGAGCGACTTGTACATGAAGGCGTTCGTGTCATGTGTGGCTCGGCTGTGACCCTAGTGGATGAAGAGGGCCTGCAACTCGCCAATGGCATCAAGGTTGCTGCGAGGCTGAAGGTATGGGCGGCGGGCATCCGTGCTCCCGTCTTCCTTGCATCCCTCGGGAACCTAAAGACCAATCGCATCAACCAGCTCGAGGTATCTGAAACGCTGCAGACAACGCAGGATCCGAACATCTTCGCATTCGGGGATTGTGCAGCCTGCCCGAATGGACACAGCGGTACAAACGTTCCCCCCAGGGCACAGGCCGCTCATCAGCAGGCTCACTTCCTTGCGCAGGCGATTACCCGCCGTATCGAGGGACGCCCGCTGCCCAGCTTCACCTATCGAGACTATGGATCGCTGGTGTCCCTGTCGAGGGAGGGCGCCGTTGGCACGCTGATGGGTAACCTCATGGGGTCATTCAAGGTCGAGGGCTGGCTGGCCAGGATGTTCTACATCTCACTGTATCGCATGCACCAGAGGAGCCTGTTCGGTACACGCCGGGTGGTTGCGCGCATGCTGGCAGACGCATTGGGACGGAGTACGGAGCCTCGCCTCAAGTTGCATTGATGCGGGCGAGCTGAGGGGCGGAGCTGCGAGTCAACAATTCCAACGCAAGGAATTATGAAATCCAATCTGTTCCATATACAGCAATCCATCGAAGTCCAATACTTGGTCCCAACAGCTCGCCAAGAAGAATGCTGTAGGCGCATTCGACCTGATTGAAACGCGTTCTAGAGCCGGCGCCAGGGGCGGCGCGCCCGATGTACCACTGATCAAGCTCGCCCCAAAGACCGTTGTCGCACTTATCTCGTTACACCCAAGGAGAACTCACATGAAATCCCGTGCAGCCGTTGCATTCGGTCCCGGTCAACCGCTCGAGATCGTCGAAATCGATGTTGCTCCGCCGAAGAAGGGCGAAGTACTGGTGAAGATCACCAGCACTGGTGTCTGCCATACCGACGCATTCACCCTGTCGGGCAATGACCCTGAAGGCCTGTTCCCGGTGGTGCTGGGCCATGAAGGCGCCGGCATCGTTGTCGAAGTGGGCGAGGGCGTGACCAGTGTGAAGCCCGGCGATCACGTCATCCCGCTGTACACCGCAGAATGCGGTGAGTGTCTGTTCTGCAAGAGCGGCAAGACCAACCTGTGCGTTGCCGTACGCGCCACCCAGGGTAAGGGTGTGATGCCTGATGGCACCAGCCGCTTCAGCTACAACGGCCAGCCGCTGTATCACTACATGGGCTGCTCGACCTTCAGCGAGTACACCGTCGTGGCCGAAGTCTCTCTGGCCAAGATCAATCCGGAAGCGAATCCGGAGCACGTCTGCCTGCTCGGTTGCGGTGTCACCACTGGCATTGGTGCGGTGCACAACACGGCCAAGGTGCAGGAAGGTGACAGCGTGGCCGTGTTCGGCCTCGGTGGCATCGGCCTGGCGGTGATCCAGGGTGCTCGTCAGGCGAAGGCTGGTCGCATCATCGCAGTGGACACCAACCCGTCCAAGTTCGAGTTGGCCAAGCAGTTCGGCGCAACCGAATTCGTGAACCCGAAGGATTACGACCGTCCGGTTCAAGAAGTCATCGTTGAGATGACCGGCTGGGGCGTCGATCACAGCTTCGAGTGCATCGGCAACGTCAATGTGATGCGTTCGGCGCTGGAGTGTGCACACCGCGGCTGGGGCCAGAGCGTTGTCATCGGTGTGGCCGGTGCTGGTCAGGAGATCTCCACCCGTCCGTTCCAGCTCGTGACCGGTCGTCGCTGGATTGGCAGCGCCTTCGGTGGTGTGAAGGGCCGTAGCCAGCTGCCTGGCATGGTCGAAGACGCCATGCGGGGTGAGATCGATCTGGCTCCGTTCGTGACCCATACGATGGGCCTGGAAGCAATCAACGAAGCCTTCGAACTCATGCACGAAGGCAAGTCCATTCGTACTGTCATCAACTACTGATGCACCGCAGCACCGGGCAACCGGTGCTGCACTTCCAACAATAGGAGTTTAAGTCCATGCAACACCAAACTATCCATCCCTCGGTCGATTCCGGCGTCGTTGCCGGAACCGCCGGCTTCAAGGGCGGCACGCTGAAGTGCCTGTGCTCTGACAAGCCGGTTGAGATCTCCGTCGCAAGCAATGTGGCCCACAACCATGCCTGTGGTTGCACCAAGTGCTGGAAGCCGGAAGGCGCCATCTTCTCCGTGGTCGGTGTCGTTCCCCGCGATACCGTTTCGATCACGGCGAATGCCGACAAGCTGGCGATTGTCGATCCGGCTGCGACCATCCAGCGCCACGCGTGCAAGGACTGCGGTGTCCACATGTTTGGCCGCATCGAGAACAAGTCCCATGCCTTCTACGGCCTGGACTTCATTCACGTTGAACTGTCCGAACAGAAGGGCTGGGAAGAACCGCGCTTCGCCGCATTCGTGTCTTCGATCATCGAAGGCGGCGGCGCAAGGCCGGAACAGATGGACGGCGTCCGTAGCCGCCTGAAGGCTCTGTCCCTGGAGCCGTACGACGTGTTGAACCCGCCGCTCATGGATGCGCTGTCCGCGCATGCTGCACGACTCAGCGGCGTTCTCTCCTAAGCAGTGTAAATGCCGCCCCTTGCATGCAAGGGGCGGTACTTCCTGACAGTACGCCACCGGCGTATACATTTTCGCTCAGAGCCTGGAGTCTTCGACCATGTCCTTGCTTCCCCCCAACGCAATGCACGAGCGGACTCTGCAGGGCGTACAGAGCACCGGCAACGCACGGGCAATTACGAAGGCCGCGACTCTCACTGCGGTCATGATGTCCGTCGAAATTGCTGGAGGATGGGCCTTCAACTCGATGGCTCTTCTCGCAGATGGCTGGCACATGAGCTCTCACGTGCTGGTACTCCTGTTCGCACTTTCTATCGCTTGGTACGCTGAGCGGAATCAGAGCCGCCCAGAGCGCGCGGCTCGGGTGCTAGCGGTTGAGCTCATCGCGGCGAGCGTAAGCGCGATGATCATGCTTTGGATTGCCGCTTCGATGGCCTATGAATCGACGGAGCGTCTCCATGCGCCAGAGGCTGTTCAGTACTCAGAAGCGCTTGCCATCGCCGTTGCGGGTTTGATTACAAATATATTCTCAGCGCGGTGGCTACATTCTGCCTACCATCGCGAAGGTGCTGCGGTTGATCACTGCCACGTTCCGCATGAGCGCCATGCTGACGAGAAGGGGGCCGATGCGCGCAGGAGTCCCAATCTTCGTGCGGCCTATCTTCACGTCGCTACGGACACCGCTGTAACGGCACTCGCAATTACTGCACTTGTCGTGGGGATGATCTGGGACGTGACGTGGCTGGACTCAGTCACAGGCCTCATCGGAGCGTCGGTTGTCGCAGTCTGGGCCATTAGATTGCTTCGTAGCTCCATTTCGGCGTGGATAGGTCGGCGTAAGTAGCTAGTGCGGTGGTGCCTCCGTGCTCAGCACGGAGGCTAGCCCTGCGATTGGGAGCCTTCCACAAAACTCGCTGCGACCGGAGTCATTCCTGGACGCATCTGGCGAGCCCGCTGAGCGCATATGCCCCACCTCACATGATGCGGAGTTGCTGGCGGGGTGGCCATTCTCTCAGTCAGAGATCAACAAACTGACTGTGATTCTGAAACGTCCATCTTGAGCGGCTGACGTTGCTTCGCAGCGAGGTGACGTGCCCTTCAGTCTAGGTCAGTACCTGGGGCGCCGGCTGTTGCGGCACTAGGGGAGGGCCTGGACGATCTCTTGCTCAGGCGAACGTCTTGGCGAGCCCAAGAGCGCTAGATACTGCTGCAGGGATGCGCCGCCTTTGAAAGCAATTGGCGTGCGGCCGGCTGATGGCCTGGTGTATGGCTCAAACCCCTTCCTCCGGGTCTACTGCGACAGCGCATTAGATCTTCAATTGAACCTCACATTGAGTCAAATGGCAGCAAGCCCATGAAAAGACTGGCGCTTAGTCGGTTGTCTGTGATGGCGGCACTCGTGTTCCTGGCCGCTGCCCGAGCCCCGGTGGCCCAGGCGGCCGAACAATGTGGCCCGGACGCGATGCGCGATCACCCGCCGCAGATCAGCTTCCGCGTCGACAACGACCTGTTCGGTGGCCGCCACCAAGACCAGGGCTATACCAACGGCGCGCAGCTGACCCTGGTCTCGCCGAACCTGGTCGACTACACCGCCGACCCGTGCCTGCCGCGCATGGCGCGCTGGGTGAACCAGTACCTGGAAGGCCTGCACCCCGGCAGGTTCGAGCAGCAGAACATGATCTTCAGCATCGGCCAGGCCATCTTCACCCCCACCGACCCGACCCGCCGCGACCTGATCGAGGATGACCGGCCGTATGCCGGCGTGCTGCTGGCCAGCTTCGGCTTCAACGCACGCAGCGGCGACCGCCTGCAGACCACCCAGCTGGCCGTGGGCGTGGTCGGGCCCTGGGCCCAGGGCAGGCAGGTGCAGAACGCCGTGCACGACGCGCTAGGGGACGAGAAGTTCAAGGGTTGGGACAACCAGCTGCACAACGAGCCGGTGTTCATGCTGACCCACGAGCGCATGCGCCGCTGGCCGGCCGATGCCAGTGTCAATGCCGGCGGCTGGGGCTGGGATGCGATCAGTCACTATGGCGGTGCGATCGGCAACCTGGAAACCAAGGCCAACGCCGGTGGCGAAGTGCGCTTCGGCTGGAAGCTGCCCGACGACTTCGGCAGCACGCCGCTGCGCCCGGCCGGCGAGAACACCGCGCCGACCCGTGGTGGCCGCCTCAGCGGCTGGTCCTGGCACTTGTTTGCGACCACCGACGCGGCATGGGTAATCCGCGACATCACTCTGGACGGCAATACCTTCCGCAACAGCCACAGCGTGGACAAGCGCCACGTGGTCGCCCAAGGCGGCTACGGCATCGCGGTGATGCGCGGGCGCTGGAGATTCGCAATGGCGCGTTACCACAGCACCCGGGAGTTCTATGGCCAGCGCCAGTCGCCGGTGTTCGGAAGCTTCACTATTAGCCGCTCGCTATAGTAGGTGGCGACGATCGCGGGTGTTCGACCATGCAATGTCCTTGAGTGCAGTACCTCGCAGAGCGACTACAGAAGTAACGCGGGAGTGCATGATGGAGAGTACTGAATGATGCTAATCACCAAGCTCGTCGTAGTCATCGTCGCGCTTGCCGCTGGGATCAAGGTGATTGATTGCTGTGTCGTGTGGGCAGCGCGACGAAGGCTGGAGAAACTTCAGAAGCTAAAGGCGCCGGCCCCATCGAGATCTCCTTTACCCGATGCCCTGGTGGTCTACTACTCTCGCTCTGGGCACACCGCCTTAGCCTCTAGTTATCTGGCGAACCAGTTACACGCCGATCTGCGTGCTGTCGAAGCATTTGACTACTCATTGGGCTTGGCCGGGTGGGTGAATGCTATGGCTGATGGGGGTCTTGATGACGCGTGGATAAATCCCGCGTGGATGGATCTAGCTCCCTATGACGCTATCTATTTGGGAACACCCATCTGGCGTGGTTGCCCAGCGCCGCCGGCTTGGGAGTTTGTTAGGAGCAACATGTTCCCTGGGAAAAAGGTCGTACTAGTCACTACATCCAGAGGATCATGGAAGCAGTCAGCTATTGAGCTCCTTGGGCGAGAGATAGTTCGACGAGGTGCGCGATCATTCGAGCATCGGCCTTTGGCGCGCAAGCGTGCCTGGTTCAGAAGATCGGACCCAGATGATCTCAGAATTACGGATCTGATGTGACCGACCTACCATGAATGCCCCCGGCCAATGCTGCGTTTAGTCGGCACCCCTCGCCTTAGCTAGCGCTATGCCAATCGCCGCGTCGCCCCTTGCTGCACGCTCGTCAACGGCCTAGGGCCGTCCCGAGAGTTTCGTGAGGTGGTTTCATTCGCGATTGTCGAGCCGTCCGTTAGACAACGCATGCTGGAGAGCAATCGCAACCTGCGTCGCGGCGTAGACCCAATCGTTGTCTTCTTCGTACGGATCCACTTCCGAATCTTCTTTGCCACCATGGAAGAGGTTGTTGCGGACTTGCCGCATGGCTTCCACCAGCGCGACCGCATCCGATTCGGCATCCAATGGGCAGGGGCAAAAGCGGGCCACCAAGTTCCCGTTCTCTTCAATAATCATCTGCTTCATGGGGCGCTCATCGCGTTGACAGAGAAGGCGCGCACGCGCCGACTCAGGAACCTCTGACGCGAAATCGTCGCCCAACTTTCGGACGCGCTCTTGCACCTTGCGCCAAGCCACGTCGGACGTCGGTTGCCCCGTCCGGTCTTTCCGGAAGAAGTCCCCGTGCCGTCGGAGCTGGAATTCCAGTTTGCTCACGGTCTTGAGAAGGTCGTAGGCGAGATTGGCGCTTACCGGCATTTCAGCATTCTATGTGAGTAGTGTGAGGTCCGAATCGCAAACTGCCACAGCGAAGGCACAAGGACCACCAAGAAATGGCGCTACTTGAGAGCCGCCTAACACGCGGGAGGATGTCATCCTGTAGGCCGGGCGTCGCACCTCATCTAGATTCTTGACCTATAACCGCTTCGGGCTGGCAACGCAGGTCGGCAGTGACTTGGGACAACTTTGCCTAGACACCGCTAAGAATACTTGGATGGGGTTCGCGTGAAGGCCGCGCTTACGATTCGCCTCTCAGTAGTCGTCCATTGATTGCAGGTGAGTGCTGCGCTTCGACTTGGTGGCTGTCGAGTCTGGGTCGGGTTCATCTCCGTTCACCGTTACCCACTCGATGAGAGGGCCCAGGTCGGATTGGCGGCGGGCTTCCGCATACAGCTTGCTATAGGCGGCCATGGCGTATATCGGCGACAGCATGAGCTCCGCTGCCAAGGCGAAGACATCGGACTCGGGTGGCAGCGACACAGTGGTGAAGGCGCCGCTGTCGGCATCGGTGTGGCGCTCAGCCAGCGCATCCAGAAGACGCCGACGGAGTGCTTGCTGGAAGGGGCTATGGGTGGGATTAGGACACCTCAGGCCGTCTTCGACCGGAACCCAGGTGTCCAGTGACCAGGCGGGGGCGAGCACTTGCGGGGTTGCCGCGTCGTCAATCCCCTGTGCATTACCCTTCAGAGTGCCCATAGCCTGGTCAGAAAGCCGATTTCGCAACAACCAGCGGTCATCAACTGAACGCTGCCAGAGAGTCCATAGACTCCCACCGGACCGCCATTGGCCGATCTCCTCGAACAGTTCGGAGGCCAGTCCGCCTCGCGCCTCCAGCTTTGAGGCAAGGCTCCATGAGGCCGCCAGCGCGGGTGGGTTACGGAGCGGATGGGCCACGTTCGATAGGCCTAGCCATTGCGCGAGCACCGCAAAATCGGATAGACCCTCCCTGATTTCCTTAGGAACGGCTGCAACGCATTGTCCAACGGTATCGATGTGCTGCCCGCCCCGCTGGAAGGCAGCGAGGGCCGCGTACAAGGCCCACATCGGGCTGGCCATTGCTTGCTCGGTTGATGGCACCGCCACCTCCCGGCCGACTGTAAGCTGCGCTCGCGCCGCCTCCGTCGCAAGCCCGATCGGATCGAACAGCAGTGACGCACTTCCCATCCGGACCAGATGGATGGAGGCAGTCGCCAAGTCGAGCATTCGTGCGCCCTGAGTGTCCACCATCGGAGGGGTTGGCGGAGCTGAGGTACAGTCAAGGTAGATCTCGGTACGCCACCCCTTAATCACCGGGACGACCAGTCCGTCTTCATTCGACTCGTCCCAAGGGCTGGCCGTTCGCAGTGCGAGGCTGCCAGCTGTTGCTGCTAATTTGAGGTAGGCGTAGCCGAGCCTGTCGTCCGTACCACTGTGGATGAGGCGCTCCTCCAAGGTTGCCCCTACAAGGGAACTGAGGTGCCACTGCCGCCACGGTGGCGCGGGGTTTAGAGAGCCGTCGGGACTGAAACTGGAGTCGCGCGCGAAGACAAAGACCTCACCGATTTCGCTGAGATCGCGGCTTGGCTCCGTCGGAATCATCGAGTATTCAGCGGCATGAAGGGACTGATTTTGGTGCGTGGTTGACGTGCCGATGACGGGCGCAGCCGCGGAAAATTCGGGCCCGGGCAACCGCTGGTCGAGGGGCGCATCCGCAACAACGAACAGCGATTGCGCCGATTCGGCCCCGACGTGCACCAGGGCTTTGTAGAGTCCCGGAGCTAAGGACAGCGAGACCACTCCCGTACCGATGCTGACACGAGCGTAGCTAGCATCGAGCACCGTGATCTGCGCGTTGGGATTGTCCGTCCTCAACACCACCGGCTGCGCTGCAACCTCGTCGGTTCGCAAAGCGGGCATGTCGATAGGTGCAGCAACGGGAGGGGTGTTGCCTGCAGCTGGCAGCACCGGGTAGGGAACCTCGAAGGCGACGTCGGGTAGATTCCCTGGTGTAACGACGAGATGCAGACCCGGGGTCAGCTCCACGATGGGATGCTCGAGCTGGCGAAGCTGGCTACTGCGTAGCTGCCCATTTGGCGTCATGTCGGTGGGCGGCGCGGGTGGGTAAGGTGAGATGTCAGGATCCGGTTGCCGGTCGATGGCCGCGAATTTAGCAATGATGCGGCTCAGGTCGACGGCAACCCGGCGTGGGAGCGCGGAAGCTGGCGCCGACGCCGGGCGCTGATATATTCGAATCCGCTTCGTTGCGGGAGTCAGTGGTGGCGTGTATCCGGTTTCCTGTTCGTAGCGATCGGCCCATAGCACCTGGAAGTAGTCCGCGACGGCGCGATCCGTCACCCATCCGTCGGCGTCAGGCGGTGCGCTGCGCAGCGCGTCCAGTAGGACGCTAGTGAACAGGCCGCGAGACTGCCCGGCCGGGCCAATGTTGCGCTCAAAGGACTGACGTCCCCGCGGCGCTCCATACGCCTGGAACAATCGGACGTGTGCCGTTCGTTGCCGGTCCGGCGGGGTCCAAGTCGGCTCGAGCACCTGGCTCGCCTTGAGTACGTCCTGGCAGCAGTCCGTTACCAGGATGATTTCATCAAAGAAACCCGCGTTGGCGATTTTCGACGCATAACGCAGGACGGCGATATGCGCCGTGTCGCCGTTTTGCGCGACGGCCGAGAATAGTGCCGGGTCGTGAATCGCCGAACCGGCTGTGAACCCGTGTCCGGCGAAGAACAGATACAAGCGCTGTCCAATGCGGTCATGCCATCCGTTCGGGGTGCGCAGCCATAGATTAAGCGCCTTCTTGAGCTCCTTCTCGGTCGGGTTTGCGTCGTCCGGGGTCGCTGCCACGCCATAATCCTGCGACCGTATGACTTGGATACGTCGGGTGTCCAGGTCGCCGTACTCCGGATCGAGGAGCCATTGCCGGAACTCTTCGCCATCGTTCTCAGGTCCATGGAGGTCACTCAGGCCGGGATAACGGTTAATTGTCAGCACGATCGCGTAGTGATCATCTCGCGGCATGTCCACATCTCTCCCTGTTGCGTACACAAGGGCACCTTTGGCGTGCTCTCGAAGATGTCACCATCCGCCGAGGAGGCTCTCAACGCTGAGCAGCGTATCTTCGTCGTCGTCGAAAGCTCCGTGATCAATGCTTGTGCTGTTCAAGCCTGCTGTCTGTCCTTGGGACTTGGACCAGATCGTACGGTTCGGTGCAGCTCCGAGCCACGCGCGGACTGCACCTATTTCGGGAAACTTGCTATCTGAGTAGATGTGGTGCCAAGCGAAGAAGCGTTCCATGCCCAGCAGCGGCATGTCCGGTTCGTCGACGAGCGTTCCGTCGGAATTTGGGCGCGATTCGAGGACACCCGACACCAGATAGAGGAGGGAGCTGGGATAGATGAAGCGCTTCCAGTCCTGCCCATTGGGAAATTTAGAGTCGTCTCCGACGACCTGATCGTCCCGTTCGAATTCATCGCGCATGCCAAACAAGCGGAAGTGACGGATGCGATCGCCATGTTGGGTGATCGTGGCGGCAAAGCGCTCGTAGGTGATGGCGGGCGCCAGGAACACGACGTCGAATGCAATCTCGGCCGGCAGAAGCTCTGATGCCTTGTCAAGCCAATTGGCGATGTAGACGGCGCCAGTGCTGTGGCCGACTAGAGTGATCCTCGATAGCAGCCCTTCAGAGGCATGGGCGGCACGCAGCCGCTCCAGCAGCGCAGTTCCGGCATACAGGTCGGAGCCGTCGCCGAACGCATCGAGTGAGTCCTGCTTCATGCGGTTCCACTGGAGTGCCTTGCCCCATTCATTGAGTCCACTGCCACCAAAATGAACACCACGCAACACTTCCTCTACGACCGTTGCATACAGGCCGTGATCGCGTTGATCCGCGTACCGACGCAGAACACCCTGCAGGATGCGCTTCACCAGAAGGGAAACTTTGAACCAGACGATCAACCCGCGGCCTCCCTCGACCCCGGCGACCTGCGTTGATACCGCCTGCGAGAACGGGGTATCTCGAACGCTCGCTCCGCCCCCGATGAATGCATCGCGTGCTTCGTCTAACGCGGTTGGCAGGGTTTGCATGGCGACCACAAACTCGCTGTCGGTTTGCAAGTCGGCTTCGATCTCGGCGTCGTCGATCAGCGCACTCGCCGCACGCGCACCTGAGGGCCCCACTACAGGTTTGAAATCACGGTAGGGCACGTGATTGCGACTGGGATCGCTCCAATATGTATCAACTGCCTGGCGGACCTTCCCTGCATCGACGTTGCCCGGCGTGATGGTCCGGGCGCCGTTGCTACCTCCCAAGCGGCGGAGCGCGTACTCTAGCGCCTTGCGCACCAGATTCTTGAATACCGGCTCATCCGGCAGCTCGCGCAGGTTGTTGCGGATCGTTTCAACGAAACCCGACTCCCACACGGAAAAAACCGGATAGGCCGATTGAGAAAAGCGCCCCTCAAGTCGCTGGGCAATACCGATACCCGCGGCCTTGTCGACCAGGCCCCCGTGAAAGTAAAGCAGCAAATGACCACGCCCGTCCTTACGAAGCGCCGTGACGATAGCGTCGATATCCTCTGGCTTCGTATCGGTTCCGGCACCGATACGGCCGTTGCGACTGTGGATTTGATGCAGACTGCCCATACCTGGCCCCCTGTGACCAGAATGATGCCAACCCAGAGTGCCATGAGTTTATGAAGTGGGCAATCAGTAATCGCCTAGGTAGGGATTGGTCACCTCAATGCCGAGTAAGCGAAGGGCTAGAGTTGAATGCCCCGGACCATGCCGCAGCTGGGGCGGTAGTTTGCATTTGGCGCTCGATCGATAGGGACACGAGGGCACGGCTCATCGACCTGATCATTGAGGTACAGACGGAGAATTGGCTTTGAATGCCAATGGCGTCCATCTGATACGGTTCCTATGTAGGGTAGCTACCCAGGCAGGGGTAGCGCGGTATCCGTGCCGGGCCTCAAGTTTGGCTACGATCATGCCATCCGCTAATTCAGCTCGCCAAATAGCCACGGTTGGATCGCGGTTGGATCGTCGACGCAGAGGTGAAATTCGTTCGGCGGCTCCTTCTCTGCATCGGTGGCGCAGCGCAGTTCATGTAGTCGGTATTGGAGTAGTGCGGCACGGGTTCTTAACCTGTAGGCTGCCTTACCTCCGAAATACTCGATACGCACCATATCCTTCTGATCTGGTGTCAGATGCGGATGGGGGACGATCGACAGCTCTACCTGTGTCTGCCAGGCGGCGTCCTGGCTAGGCTCGGCCCGCTCTGGCCGAGGATCAGCCAGCTGTTTCAAGCCGCTCAGCCGATTTATAGACAGGTCCAGGAAGCGTCCGGCTTCCGCCTCGTCCTCGGCGATGACAAATGCGCGAACATGCCAGCGCCTGCCTGCCTGCACCAGCGCATGAGGGAACAGTCGTTTGGTGCGAGGTGCTGGGTTGCGCATGGACCGGTGCTCGCCAACGAGCCCCTTGCCCTCTCTGCAGGCACGATTAAGCAGTGCGAAGTGGCGTCGTTCAACGCCGCCGAGGATAAGCTGGGAGCTCTCGATAAAGCCTGTAGCTTCCTGGGGGCGCTCAAACGCAAGGTACTCTTCGATCAGCCCTTCGGTTAGGAGGGGTCTGAAGCCAGACATCGCCACGTATCCGCGCACATGGCTTCGGTACTCAAGGCCGCCTCCATTGAGTTCAGCATATTGGGTTAGCAATCGACTTACCGTGGTGATATGCAGATCAAACACTTGGCGTACTCGCTCATTGGTGACTTGCCCCTCCCAGAGGAGCAGCGTTTCGATGGCTCGAAGTGTTTCCGGACTTTTGTTTGGATTGGGGCGGGGGCGGGGCATGGGGCTGGGCCGGGGTCAGATGACACGCAGCTTAGCATTGATGCTAAGTTAGCGTTTATGATATGTTAGCGTTTATGCTAATGTGAAGTAGATAGCCCAACTTCTGTGGAGTTGCACAGTGTCCAGCTCTCTGTTTGAGGTACTGCCATCGCAACTCTTTCGCCCATTGGCCTCGGCAAATCGGGAGAACTACTGGCGGCTGCTCTTGGGTCTGTACGAAGAATTCTTCGGGCCAGAGGCTGAGGTTCCCCCGGCGACCGGCTGGGAACGGCGGCAGTTGACGCAGTTCATCGAGAACTACCTCGAACACGATGACGCTTGGCAGGCAGAAGAGGGGGTAGGCCAGCTCACTCCGCTCAACATTCGCGCCAACATGTACTTGAGCCATCTCACGGAGAATGGCTGGTTCGAAGAAGAGCAGGTGGGACTCACGCGCACTCTGTCCATGACTGCTGTGGTAAGCCGTTTCCTTGCCACCTTGCAGGTCTTCACAGAAGACACGCCGGCGATGGTGGGCGCGAAGATGCGTTCCATTGAAGACACATTACGTCGGGTGCTTGATCCTGCAAGCAATGTCTACGGTGACGACTTCGTAAACGCCGGCGACAGCGCCCATGCGCTTCTGTCCGGGATTGCCGCCATGAGTCTGAACGTGCGTACCCTGCAGCGCGAGATATTCAAGTCCGCGACCCCCGGGGCGGCTATCCGTCGGTTGTTTGAAGACTACATTTCCAAGCACGTCATGGCTGACTATGCGGACTTGGCTGGCGCCGATCACCCCCTCGCACGAAAGGCGCAGGTGTTGAGCCTAACTCAGGAAATCCATTACGGGGATCATCGGGAACGGATCATCGTGTGGTTGGCCGAGCGACGCTACAAAGGTGATAAAGGCACGGCTGAGGCTGTCTATGAGAAGGCGATCAGGCGATTGAGCAATGTCTATCGTCTGCAAGACTACTTCGATCGCTTGGGCCAGGATCAGCGCCATATCGAGCGTCGCATGCTGGCCATGATCGAGTACCAGCTTCGCGCGCCGGGCCAGCTCGAGAGACGGATCAAAAAGGCTATCGCCGGAGTCAATGCTGCGGAGAACTTCGACGCCTCCATGCCCGTTGGGCCCGGAGCATTGCTTTCCGGTGAACTCCTGTTTCAACCACGCATCGCCCGTCCGCCCATTCCCAGGACCGCGGATTCTCCGCGGCAGATGACAGCCGAGCAGGAGGCGCGGATGAACCTGCACAGGCGTGCGCGTGATGCGCGTACCGCCATGCCAACAGAGGTGAGGGTGTACTTGCAGGGTGTCATGGGAGGAGGTAGGCAGATCCGGGCGTCTCAGCTTCCCATCACCGGTATCAAGCAATTTCGAATGGTGCAGACGCTGTCCACCTACGCACAGGAAGCAATGACAGGCCTCGGAAAGAAGCACCATGAAGGAATTTCAAAGCGACTACCTGGATATCGCTTCCAAAGCGCCGGTGATGAACGAATTGCCGGGCCGTATTTGGACATGCCGGACTTCTACATCACCAAGGTGAAATGACATGGCACGCCACTGGGAAAAGGCGCTTAGCCGCGACACTATGTACGAAGAGCAGGACTACGAGCAGGCGGCCTATCGGCTAGTAACCCATCAGGTCTTGTCCGCCTCTGACCGGGCGACCCGGAAGGATTACGGCATTGTCAGCCGAAATATCAATGACTTTGAGCAGGCAGTTCGTCCCCTTGGCATCGAGCTGTTGCACGACACCAACTACCAGTACATCGTGGCGCGGCCCGTGCACGTACTGACCCAACAGCGAGCCAGCAAGGACGAAACCCTGCTGCTGTTGGTGCTCGCCGGCGTTCATCATCGCGTCCGTTTCGAGGGGCGCGAAGAGCCAAATGGCGAAACTTTCGTCGATTTGCCTGACTTGCAAGAGCACTACGAGAAGGAAACGGGCAGGGACTTTCCCTCGCCTGGGGACTTCCGCTCTTTGATGACCAAGTTCAAGCGCTGGGGGATTGCTGCCTTTGAGGACAAGGACGATGTACGGAATCAGCTCGCGAAGGTTCGCATCCATCCCGCGATCGGAGATCTGCTGCGGAAGGAATACTTGAGCCATCTGGAATCCTTCCGTAAGGAAGTGGCAGGTGAGGGGGATGCGGCTACTTTCGACGCAATGAATGAAGTCACGGAGGATGGCGATGTATCTGCTTGAGAAATTTCACTTGGTACAGTTTTTCCTATTCCGTGCCGAAACCCTGAGCTTTAGCCCTGCAACAGGCATTGTGGCGCCTAACGGATCTGGAAAATCTGCGATTCTGGATGCGATGCAGATCGTCTTGTACGGAGGGGATCAGAATCAAATCGATCTCAATGCGCAGTCAGGGGGGGTATCAGGCACTCGAGGGCGTTCAGTGCGCGAATACTGCCTCGGCTACTATCGCGGTGACGAGCATATTCGTGAGAATGCGACGTCCTATTTGACCATGGTGTTTCGCGACACTGAGGGCGAATTGCCGCCGGTTTCGGTTGGCCTGGCCCTGGGCGCGTCAGTGGGCGACCCAAAGCTGCACGTCTACGGGCGCTATGTGGTCCAAGGGGTTGCGCTCGCGTTAGATGATCATCTTGAAGCGAACGCCGAGGCGGAACTTTTGCCGTTGGCCTGGGGAACGTTCAATAAGCTGATGGAGGACGCAGTCAGTCGCGTGAATGGTAGGCTCGCAGTGCCTCCGTCGGCGGAGAAGCAGGTTGAAGCAATGTTGTTCGCCTTGCGCCCCAAAGGAGGGGGCAGCATCGACCCGAGAGCTTTTCGGCGAGCGATGAAGAATGCGCTTAATCTGCAGAAAGTTCCTGACACCAGCAGCTTTGTTCGAAATTACATTGTCGATGCCTATCCTATCGAGCTCAAGAACTTCCGCTCCCAGCTCGACAATCTGCGCTCGCTTCAAGCCAAGGTTCTGGAAACACTGGACAGGCTTGAGAACGTCAAAAGCTTGATCGCAGCCGGTCATAAGGCTACTCAGACTCGGATGCACGCAGCGACCTATAGGGCGCTGTTGGATGACTATGAGCGTGAACAACACATGGATGCTGTTGATGCGGCACAAACTACGCTGCATGAAGCGCGGGACAGGCATCAGGCAGCGCAGAATGCAGTCGACAGCGCCAAGGCGGAGCATGATCGACTCAACGGCGTGTACATCGAACTAGAGCTTCAATCAGCAGCAGATCCGGCGATCAGTGCCGCCCGTGACCTGGCCAGCGAACGAGAGAGATCACTTAGACCTATCAAAACCAACGTGGCCCAGGCCATTCGCGAGGTGGTGGCGGGCTTCGAGAAGGCCAACCGCGTGAAACCCGATCTCGGAGGCTGGCAGCATCTGGCGATGCCGTGGGTTGAGCTTCTTGATGCGGTTTCCAGTACATCCGTATCCGATGCGCTTGTGCTTGACGTTTCGCAGGCCTCGGCAGCATTGCGCGAGTCCAGCATGCGGGTTGCTCCGATCATCCAGTCGGCACGGCGTCAGCTAGACCATGACGAGCAGAGGCTGTCCAAGCTTGGAAATGAACTTAGGATCGCTAACGAGCAGATCAAACGCATCCAGGAAGGCAAAGCGGAACTCCCGCCGGCCGTCCAAGCAGTTGTGAACATACTTGGAGACAAAGGACTTCTGTGCACGCCCGTCTGCGATTTGGTTACAGTCACAGATGCCGACTGGGCACCCGTAATCGAGGGATTCCTTGGTCGTTCGCGCACTGCCCTGGTTGTCCGTAGCGGCAAGTTTGAGGATGCCTTGTCCGTTTTCAACAAGATTCCGTGGGATACAAAGCCGGATTCAGTACTGTTGGTGAACCCGGTGAAGTCGAAGGCGGATATGGGTGTGGTTCCGCCAATGGGTCTCGCGCACCTGATCGCGGGTGACAATCAAGTGGCGGTGGACTATATCCGTCTTCGACTCGGCCGGCTGGAGCGATTGGAGCGCGTCACCACGGATAGCCCAGAGGGCTTCACCCGTACTGGCGAGCAGGCTGGACGTGCTGATTTCGGCCGTCGACGCCCCTTGTCTGCAACGGAACTGGTGTTGGGACGCCAAGATGCGAGCCATCGCCTGGCGGTGCTTCGGCAGCAGCGCAGCACTTTGGGGCAGAACGCAGCCGAATGCGAGCAGGAGGCGAACCGGTCGCGCCAGTTGGTTGAAGCCCTTGAGAAGTTGGTGGGACTTGAAGGACGTATCCAGGACATTGAAAGATGGCTGAACTCGCACATTCAGGAGCAATCCGCGCTTGATGCAAAGGCGGCGATGCAAGAGATCGCAAGCGCACCTGATCTCCTTGCTCGTCAGCTGCTCATCACAGAGGCAAGGCGAGCTGCCCTGGCAGCACAGTCGAAGCTGGAAGAAAGCAGCAGAGACGTCGGAACTCATGGTGAGGCTTTCCGGCAAGCACAGAGACGGCTAGACGAGCTTGCGGATAGAACCAACGGAATCTGCTCAAAGGCGGCTCTCAGTCGCCGCAATGAATACGTGGGTGATGAGTGGTTCGAAACAAAACGCGATGAGTTTGATGGTTCCGGCCTATCGCTGCATACGATTGTGGCGAAGATTAGTGACGCTACGGTTAGAAGTGGCAATCAGCTGTCTTCCCAGGTGCAGGCCTTGGCAAGTGACATGTCTACATACGCAAACCAATTCGATCCGCAGATGGATATCGCGGTGGGCGACTTGGGTGCCATGTGCGAGACGATGGCTCAGGAGAAGCAACGGCTAGAGGAATCCGAGCTCCATCACTACCAAGTGCTTTCCGCGGAAGCTGCAGAAGCGGCAGAGCAAACGTTCAAGGTGCAGATCGCCGCCCGCCTGAGCGACCACTTCGCCAGCATGCGCAGCACGCTCAATGAGCTGAACAGTACGATGGAGCGCTTGCCGCCATTCTCGAACAACGAGAAGTATCACTTCGTCACCAATCTCAATAAAGATCATGAGTCGCTGTACAAATTCATACTGAAGGTGGCTGGTGCGGGACCGGAGGGGGATATCTTCTCTGGACAGGTGGATGCTCCTCCTGAGTTCAGGGCGATGCTTGAGGGAAAGGATGCAGAGGCCAACAGGCTTCTGGAGGACTATCGCAATTTCTTCAACTTCGAGATTGACGTTCGCAGCAATGGTGTGACGGTGACCGACTTCTCAAAGCGCATGGACAAGGGTTCCGGGGGCGAGCACCGCGCGCCTCTTTTCATCGTTGCTGCAGCGTCGATGGCGCGCGCATTGGGAAAGTTGCGCGGTGATCAAGGCGGCATGTCGCTGATAATTTTCGATGAGTTGGGTGACAAGATTGACTCAGTGAATACCCGTGCCGTCTTTGAGTACCTGAAGGCATTGGGCCTTCAGCCCATCGTCGCGGCACCGGACGATGCCTTGGGTAAGATCAACGAATCGGTGGATACCTACATCGAGATGTACCGTGACGACGATCTTATCTCCATCAAACACGTACGCATTGATGACGATGGTCATGTAATTCTGGATTCCGATAACTGGCGCAAGCATCCCGAGCTTTTCGAGGAGGAGCTCAAGCGTGTTGAAGCAAGTCGAATGCCCCATGGGGAAGGGGTCGTTGCATGACTATAGCCCGGGCCTTCCTTACGTCAATTTTCAATCGCTCCCAGAATGCAGTGAGTCGTGGCAAGGATGAGCGAATAGCTCTCAGGCTGACGGAGTCATCATGCCCAGAGTTCTTCAGCCTGCGCAGCATCGAGGATGCAAGAGCGTTTCGTTCCGAACTTGAACTGGCTGAGCGCTCTGGAGCCATCGAAATCAAGGCCAAGGTGATGGTGCAGCCGCCTCTAGATGTTGCGGGCGTTGCCGTACTGAACCTCGCAAAGCTGGCGAACTTCTTG
Source organism: Stenotrophomonas sp. GD03877 (assembly GCF_029840555.1). NCBI lineage: Bacteria > Pseudomonadati > Pseudomonadota > Gammaproteobacteria > Lysobacterales > Lysobacteraceae > Stenotrophomonas > Stenotrophomonas sp. GD03877. Next base: position 30,500 of record NZ_JAOCCT010000046.1, read on the forward strand.
GGCGCACGACTTCGTCGTGATTCCGTATCAGAGGCCCGTTCCATGCTGGACACTCACACCGGCCTTTTCCCCGTACTGACCGAGGTCATTGAGCGCTGGTCGCTGGGCCATAAGGTTCGCGGGCAAGAGGCTACCGATGCTTCTGTAGCGCAAATACTGGATGCAATCAGACTCATTTCAGCAAGGCGAGGTGTCGTCAGGGACGAACTGTTGCGCCGGGTTTCGGCCATGATGTTTGGTGACAGCAAGCGAGTGGAGGGCATCGTGAAATGGATCGATTTGCTTTGGTTCAACTCTATTGCACCATCTGGACTTGATAGTAGCGAGGTCTTCTCGGCCATAGGCCTGCACAAGGAACCATTGCCCGTACTGATCTCAGGTCCGCTTACGGTTGTTACGTCGACTACGGTGGTGGGAGTGGTTCATCCATATCTCGGCTTCGCTCCTGCCCACATCACTGGATTCGTGCCGAATCCAGCCGTGTTGAGTTGGCGTGTTCTCACCATAGAGAATCGACAGACATTCCATGAGTTTGCTGAAGCTGCATCTGATCAAGTCGGCCTCGTGCTGCTCTATACCGGTGGTATGCCGTCCCCATCCTGGAGACAGGTCTACATGCTGATCTTGAAATCACTTCCTTGCCAGACAACTCAGGCGTTTCATTTCGGCGACTTGGATGAGGGGGGGATGAGAATTGGCGCCGTCATCGCAGGATCTGCCGCCGAGGCGGGGTTCACCCTGAAGCCGTGGTTGATGGATCCCAGGGAGCTCATTGGTCTCGGTTACGCTCTCAAGCCAACGGCTGAATCGGTGTCTAGCGCAATATCTCGAACTTGTCGATCCATCGGGTGGAATGACTTGGCCATTCATGTGGAAACGCATCCGGGGACGCTGGAGCAGGAGGTTCTCCTTCCACAGTTTCCAGGCTCCTAGAATTCTGGGCAGTCTGACCTAGGCGACAAATTGCTTTGCGCCGTCTTTAATGCCTTGATGCGCGTGCCCCGATCATTGCGGGAAGGGAATCATGAGATTTTTTGAACTTGATGCTGTAGATATCACAGCGCTCAGTGCTGGCGATCTGCGTGAATTGGTTGCCCGTCTTTGCGAAGCGGAGGTAATCCAGCAGGGGCGTCGGCCGAAGAGCGTTATGTGGGGAGGTGCGCAGGAGGCACCTGATGGCGGTTTGGATGTCCGTATTGAGGCTATGGACTTGCCGTCCAACGACGGCTTTGTTCCTCGTGGGATCTGCGGTTTCCAGGTCAAGAAGCATGCTATGGGTGCGGCGGCATGCAGGGACGAGATGTTGGAGGGTGGCACCCCAAAGCTCGTACTTGCAGATCTTGCCGATCGAAATGGTGCCTACATTATCGTTAGTGGCAAGGACGATTGTTCAGACAGCATGTTGGCGAGTCGAGTGCGGGCGATGGAGGCGGTCGCGGAGACCCTTCCTGGAAAAGCGTCTCTGCGCGTTGACTTTTATGGTCGAGATCGATTGGCGACTTGGCTACGGCGGCATCCAAGCGTTGCGCTGTGGGTTCGTGCGCGCCTCGGCCGCCCCTTGTCCGGCTGGAGGCCTTTCGGGAGGTGGGCAGCTACTCCCCCAGCCCAGAACGACGCATTCCTTGTTGATGACCACCCCTGCGTGATTGACGCGAACTCGAGCGCAAAGACTCCTATGCCTGTTTCTGAGGGTATACATCTAGCTCGAGAACGGTTGCGCCGCCGCGGTAGTGCGGTGCGCATCACCGGCCTCTCCGGAGTGGGGAAGACGCGATTCGCGCAGGCCCTGTTTGAGGCGAACGTTGGTGAGGAGGCCTTGTCACCAGCTAGCGCAATCTACGCCGACCTGGGTGAGAACTTGACACCGACGGCATCCGAGCTAGTTTCATACATCGTTGCTAACGATCATGCGGTTCAATTGGTGCTGGACAACTGCCCGCCAGACGTGCATCGGCAGTTGCAGAAGCAGGTCTCCGCAAGTAGCGCGATGCTCAGCCTTCTGACAATCGAGTACGACATCTCGGACGATCGTCCTGAGGAAACCGAAGTGATCCACCTCGAGCCGTGCAGCGAGGAGACGGTCTCGATGCTGATCCAGCGGCGGCACCCAGACATCGGGAAGTTGAACGCGGGCAAAATCGCCGAATTTTCCGGCGGCAATTCGCGCATCGCGATCGCGCTGGCCAGCCGGGTAGATGCAGATGAGACGTTGACAAACTTCTCCGACGAGGACCTTTTCCATAGGTTGTTCAGTCAACGAAAAGGAGCGTCCAATGAACTTCTGGAATGCGCTGAAGCGCTATCGCTCGTCTATTCCTTCAATGTCTCCTCGTCCGAGTTCAATGATGAGCTTGGCGTCCTAAGTGCCATCGTTGGCCTCGATCGTCGTGGTCTGCATCGGGCTCAGGCTGAGTTGATGCGTCGTCAGCTCGCGCAGAGTCGTGGTGAGTGGAGAGCAGTTCTTCCTCATGCACTTGCCAATCGTTTGGCGAAGCGTGCGCTGGAGAACATCCCTGTCGATGCAATCAATGCCGAGCTGCTAAAGCCAGAGAACCTCCGACTTTTCGTCTCATGTGCGCATCGACTGGGATACCTGCACGATTTCGAGCCTGCGGTTCGGATGGCAAATAGTTGGGTGAGCCCCGGCGGACCGCTGCATGATATTGGATCGTGTAACGAAGGCACGCTGTCTGCATTGCTATACATAGCGCCGGTATTCCCGGAGACCGTGCTGCAGCTGATCGAGAACGCCGCAACCAAGCCAGGCTTTGCCTCGCGCGAGAACCGAAACTTCAGGTTGTTCGTGCGCCTGCTGCACCAGCTAGCTTACGACGACGATAAGTTTGATCGTGCTGCGACGGTCATGCTGAAGTTCTCCGAGGGCGAGAAGTCAGGTGAGAACAGGGACAGCATAGTTGGACAGATGCGGCATCTGTTCTCGTTGCACCTGTCAGGTACGCTGGCGCGACCAGAACGGCGGTGTGCGTTTGTCAGCAAGCTACTCGAGTCGGGCACCGAGAGGCATCGCGAGATCGCAGCCGAGCTGTTCCATGCTGCGTTCGAAGCGACGCACTGGACGTCTTTCTCTGCGTTCGACTTCGGTGCACGTAGACGTGATGCTGGCTGGCAGCCGCGAACGCGTGCCGAAGAGCTCGAGTGGTATATCGGCTTCTTGAACTTGCTGCGACCGGTGCTGACATGTGATGACTTGACTCTTCGCGACTGGGCGCGCTCACTTCTGGCAGGTCATTTCCGGGAACTATGGACGTTTGCGGGCTGTTTTGATGATCTCGAGGAGATAGTCAGAAGTCATGCTTCGAAAGGGGAATGGCCGCAGATGTGGGTCTCGGTAAAGAAGACGCTTGGCTTCGATGGCGACTCAGCTCATCCTGATCTACTGGCTCGGCTGGAGTCACTTTCGCGCGTTGCGGCACCATCCGACCTCTATTCTGAGATCGAGGCCTATGTGCTGTCCAATACTTGGGATCACATCGAGAGTAGGGGGGGGCAAGTAGCCTTCAGTGACGAGATGATCAAAGAGAAGGTCATCTCTCTTGGTGAGATGGCCGCAGCAGAGCTAGGTTGCTTAGAGCGATTGGGTCCAGGGCTTTGGTCGAT
>NZ_JAOCCT010000047.1:0-31257 GCF_029840555.1 Stenotrophomonas sp. GD03877
CAGTTGCCGAACCGCTTGGGCAGGGCCCGCCACTTGCAGCCATTTTCGGCCACGAACAGGATCGCGTTGAGCACTTGAAGGTTGTCCAGCGACACATTGCCCCGCTGCCGCGGCAGGCAATCCTCGATACGCGCGAATTGCGCAGGCGTAAGTTCCATGCGCAGTATGTTAGCACGTAGTGTTAACAGGCCCTAAGTGAGGCTTGGAGGAAGACCGCTGTGCATGTCTGCGCTATCCTAGAGGGCGATTGACGATGGAGTTGCCAGAGTCGTCGCCCCTCAAACCCCTTCATCTTCCGCGCTAAACAAAGCTCTTGTCGGATGACGGTAAAAGCGACGGTAATGGCCCATGTTGATCATCGCAAATCCTTTTAACCACGCGGGCTTGCGTGACCTGTTGATGATCGAGTGGGAATGAGTTGAAAGAATGAGGGCGCCGAAAGGCGCCCTTGTTGTTGCTGGCTCATTTAAGCTAACGTTTGCAATGTGGCAGATGGGTAGTGTCGAGCTGAAAATGCAATTGCTAGTTAGAGAGATAACTTGGAGTGAGAGGGGCTGTCTATGAGCGAAACCTTGGTATCTCTATTCACTGCGGCGGTCTCCGGAGGGATAGTCGCAAAGCTCATAGATTATCCAGTTGATTGGATTAAGTATCACTTCGGTGAAAGGAAATCTGCAAAAGCACTTGTGGATGCCCATCTGGATCCGCTTTTGAAGGCTGCCGATGCGATTGTTGGAAAGACAGCCTCCCTTGCTGATCGGGATTTTTCTATGCCATCCGAGGGCAATCGAGAGGCGTTGGCTGCAGGGCTAGACCCAGATCTAATCGGGTTGGCGTATCTCTATGCGAGATTCTGGGGGCGAATAAATATTCTGGCAGAGGAAAGCGTGGGTGTATCACTCGCATCTGATAAGAGGGGCGCGAGGCTCCAGAAGTTCATCACTTGCTTGGGGTCCCCGCAAGTTCGCCTGGTCAATAGGACGCACCAAAACGCAATTGGCGAATTAACTACGGATCAGTCATTTGACAAGCGCTTGCGGACTATCGGTCTAGTTGAGTTTGGTAAAAAGATTAATGAAGAATCATTTGCAGCGATATGGTGCAAGCCACTCTTCGAGCTCCTGGGGCGAACCAACATAAAGGCTACCCGCCAGAATCTTCTCGTGTACGGAGTCGTGGCACAGGCTCTTGTGGATACTCTCGATCCCGATCACCACTCAACCCACCCCCGCCCACCTTATCCCAATAAGCTCTCAAAGGCCGCGAAACAGAAGATAGAGCATCTTGTGTTCGGTGAGTACTTAAAGGAAACCGAGGCAATTAATCGCTACACGAAAGTGCAATAAAAAAGGCACCCGCCGACCGCACTACTAGAGAGTAGAGTAGGATCATTGGGTGCCATCCACGGTTCGATCATAGCCTTTTTTCTGAGGAGGCGCAAGGGTCTCATTTGAGGCTGCACCTGGGATGCTTGGTTGTCTTGGTTTCAGATTAGTCTGACCTGCTCCCTGTTGACTTAGCCTGTTGGATCAGTTGGAGGCCTGCCGTGAGTCCGTTCGAGTAGTGCGAAGTGTGGTGCATTCCAACCCGAAGTTCGTTTTACGGGACTTCGAATGATTGTTCCTCGATTTATGGGTAATAGCACCGCTGGTGGTGTGTGGCAATAGGGCTGTTGCTTCACTGTTTGCTGAGGCATGACTCTTGGCGCAAGGCTCCCTTCTAGCGAACCGAGGATCATGTGGCTCAATGGCGATATCAGTTGTGTGGTCTAGAACGTTTTGTGCGCTTGCTTGTTAGCTGTTCTCCGCGGACCTAAAATCAATGCCACGCGTTGATGGGGGGCAGTTTGGATGCTCCATGGCAGATCATATGAGCAGATGCTCTGGATCGAATGATGTTTCATTGGCGGTTGTTGAGGGGGTTGGAAGGTGGATAAAAAGGAAGCTATCGAGCAGCTGGGCAAGTTCAAGGATCGCTTGCTTACGGATGTTGCGGGGGCCTATTCGCAGCGAGGGAGCGACTTCGGCAAGGAGCGATTCGAAGCTTGGCGGCGCCAGATAAATAAATTCCTTGACGAGAACATTTCGGGAGCAAGGAAGATGCTCGATAAAAAGCTAACTCAGACTGTGTTCTTTCGCCGCCAGTATGAAAGTGATTTTGATGTCTTCATGCGAGAGCGGGGAAACCCCTCCGTGGCTTTTTTGGATTCGCTCTCGCTAGATATAGCCAACGATGAATATGAGTTCTCACGCTCCTCAAGTGGAAATGCGTCGGAACTAGGTCGTGCGTCGGAAGCCCCAGAGTCAACTGCTGGCAGGTCAGATCGGGTCTTTATTGTCCATGGCCACAATGAGGCCATGAAATCCAAGGCTGCACGCTTTGTTGAAAAACTGGGGTTAAAGTCCATAATTCTCCATGAGCAGGCAAATCAGGGCCATACGATCATTGAGAAGATTGAGGCACATACAGATGTCGGATTTGCCATAGTTCTTTATACGCCTGATGACGTCGGCGGAACTTCACTGGAGGCAAAGGAAGGGGTTTTGCATTCCAGGGCGAGGCAGAATGTAGTTTTCGAACACGGCTATTTGATCGCCAAGCTGTCACGAGCAAGGGTCGTTCCTTTGGTTTCTGGAAAGGTGGAGCTGCCTAGCGATATTAGTGGTGTGGTTTATGTTGACGATGCCAACTGGCAAGTTGATATCGCGAAGGAGATGAGGGCTGCCGGATATAGCATCGACTTCAATAAATTGCTCGATAGTTAGCGATTAGTTCCGACCGAATCCGATTTATAAGTTGCGTATCTTTGGGTGCCAGCTCTTGGTCAAGGGCAGGTGGGGTGGCCGCCGGACAGTGGCTCTTAGTGTGCTGATCGGTGATAGCTTTTCGGTGGTTTGGTGCGGGATGAAGTCACTCCGGCCTAACCTCCTGACAAGCCCACTCAACCAGCCCCCGGCAGGCCAGAAACAACCCATCAACAACCCCCTCATCCAGATGCCGCTCGGGGTCCGCTGCCACCCTGCAGCGGTCTGCCGCGTGCAGCAACTCCAGCACCGTCAGCGCTCCCACCATTGCGCGCTCGGTCCTGGCAAGGCTCACGCGGCGGCCGGGCGACACATCGGTTTCCGGCCACGGGTGCCCATCGGCTCCTTCGCAGCCGCGCATGCGCTTGAGGATGCCGAGCAGGGAGTTCAGGTCGGGCAGGGGAGTGTCGTCGTTGATGGGCTCAACAACGGTGTAGGGGGAGAAGGTGTCAGATTCGTTCATGGCGTCGGCTTCCGTGGCTGTGCTTAACAGCGCCACCGCGTAGCGGGGTGGCGGACGATGCGTGGCTGCAAACCGGGATGAAGCAACGAATGACCGGTGGGTCCGAAGACCCCCACGCACCGCCCGCCAGATAGGCCGACGGATTGCCCGCCGGCACCGGTTAAGGACGGTGCCGACGGGCAAGCGTAAACAACAGTCGTTGCTCATCGCGGGTTTGCAGACCCGGAGCCACCCGTTGTCGGTGGCGCGTCATGGTGTTTACGCAGCCGCTTCGAATGCCAATAGAAATTCGCGAAGGAATCGTTGAATCCGAGAGCGAAGAGCTATTGTTGCACGCACCATTCGTGCGGCACGCGACACCGCCGGACGCATTCGCGCAGCTGATCTGTTGATTGCGAATCAACGTGGCGCAATCGCCCATGCCACAAGCGAATAGCGCGACGGCCTTCTTTGCAACAGTTCTTAGTCCGCCTCGACGGGCAGCGGCGCCGGATCATCCGCACAGCCAGAAAATCGGTTCAAACCCGACACCTCCAGCGAGCCTTGCAGCTTCAAACAACGCCAGCCTCAGCCGCATTCCCCACCAACAACTCAATCATCGCCCGCGCCGCCGCCGACTGCCGCCGATGCGGCGCATAGATCACCGAGAATGGCCTCGACCGTCCCCGCAGCTGCGGCAGCACCTCCACCAACTCCCCACGCAGCAACCGCTCGCGCACGATGAATTCATAGCTCTGGCAGATGCCGATGCCCTGTTCGGCCAGCGACACCACGCCCAGCACATCGTCGGAAGTCTCGATGGACGAACGCGGCAGCCAGTCCACGTCGTGCCCGCCGTCGCGGAAGATCCACGGCGCCAACCGCCCGGTGCGCGGCATCACGAACGGCAGGCACAGGTGCTGCTGCAGGTCGTCCAGCGTCTGCGGCGTACCCCGGCGCTGCAGATAGTCCGGCGCGGCCACCAGCAACAGCGGCGCATCCTCAAGCTTCCGCCCCACCAGCCCGCTGTCCGGCAGCTGGCCCAGGCGGATGGCCAGGTCGAAGCCTTCGGCCACCAGGTCCACGTTGCGGTTGGTGATGTTCAGTTCCACCTGCACCTGCGGGTACTGCTGCGCAAAGCGCGCCAGCACGGGCGGCAGCCGGTAGTGGCCATAGGTGGTGGGCACGCTCAGGCGCACGCGGCCGGCCAGCGCACCGTCCTGGGCCAGTACGTCGCGCTCGGCGTCGTCCAGCAGGCCGAAGGCGGTGCGCACCTGTTCCAGATAGAGCCGCCCGGCGTCGGTCAGGCCCACGCGGCGGGTGGTCCGCTGCAGCAGCTGCCGGCCCAGCCGCGCTTCCAACCGGGTGACCGCGCGGCTCAGCACCGAGGGCGTGGTGGACAGCGCCACCGCCCCGGCGGTGAACGAGCCGTGCTCGACCACCGCCAGGAACACCTCCACATCGCCCAGGTAGTCGAACTTGCGGCTCATTTGGCTCTCCGGGGAACAGATGTTTTGCGATGGGGCCAATTTATCGCCGCTGGGGCGATGAATAAAGTGGCCGCCATTCCCCGATAGGAGCTCCCCATGAACCTGATGACCCGGCTGGCCGCAGCGCTGGCCCTGACCCTGGCTGCCAGCGGCGCCCATGCCGCCAACGTGCTGGTGGTGCTGTCCGACGAAAACCACCTGGACCTGAAGGACGGCAAGGTGCTGTCCACCGGCTTCTATCTCAACGAGTTGATGCAGCCGGTCAAGCTGCTGCTGGACGCGGGCCACGAGGTGACCTTCGCCACGCCGCAGGGGCGGGCGCCGACGGTGGATGCGTCCTCGGTGACGCCGGCGTACTTCGGCAACGATGCCGCGCAGCTGACGCTGCACAAGGCGCTGCTGGAGAAGCTGGCGCTGACCTCGCCGACGGCCTCGCCGGTGGTGAGCCTGGCGCGCATCGAGCAGCAGGGCTACGCGCACTTCGACGCGGTCTACATTCCCGGTGGCCACGCGCCGATGCAGGACCTGCTGAAGAGCCCCGCGCTGGGCCGGTTGCTGGCCGACTTCCACCAGCGCAACAAGACCACCGCGCTGGTCTGCCACGGGCCGATCGCGCTGCTGTCCACGCTGCCGGATGCGGCGGGTTTCGTGGCAAAGCTGGAAGCCGGTGCGACGCCGGCCACGCCGACGTGGATCTACAGCGGCTACCAGATGACGGTGATCAGCAACCAGGAAGAGGAGCAGGCCAAGCCGCTGCTGGGTGGTGGCGAGATGAAGTTCTACCCGCAGACGGCGTTGCAGCGAGCGGGTGCGACGTTCAGCAGCAATGCCACGCCGTGGACCGGGCATGTGGTGGTGGACCGCGAGCTGATTACCGGGCAGAACCCGGCTTCTGCGCTGGAGGTGGGGCAGCGGTTGGTGGAGCGGTTGAAGTAAGGCGGGGCTCTGCACCGCATGCGGTGCCGTGGCACCATGGCGGACTGGCCTCGTCCTTATGAGCGAGGCCGGTTTTCCAGAGAAGCCCTTCACTACGACATGCGAACGTCCATCCGCTTCATTCTCTCCGCCCTGTGCCTTGGCCTGCTGTCTGGTTGCGCCAGCGGGCCGGATTACCACCATTCCAATCGCGAGATCACCAGCGCATTCGTGGCCGACGACGGCAAGCTGTACCTGCTGCCGGTCTATGACGAACCGATGCGCTTTGATGCGGCGCCGTTCCGTGATTACCGAGCGCTGATGGACAGCCCGCTGCGTGAGGCCGTGGTCTGCGCGCAGCTGTACTTCCGTGAGGACTGGCGCGTGCCGGCCGACAGGGCCAAGGTTCATGGCAGCTACGCGCTGCTGCTGCGGCCCGAGCAGGTGACGCCGGAACAGGCGGCGCAGTTCAAGCTGGAGCGGTTGGAGATCAGCCCGCGGGTGGCCAAGGCCATCGATGCATTGACGCGCCGGCCGTACATCCTTGAAGCCCGGAGCCGTTACGAGCTGGCGGCCAACCCGGACTGCAATCTTTCCAGGCAGGGCGGCAGCTACTACAGCGCGCTGTTCGAGAGTGACGGCGAACGGGTGACGTTGCCGGATGCCGCGGTGCTGGCCGCGAAGGCGAAGCTGCCGCAGTCGATCACCGCGCGTGCTGAGCGGATCCGGCCGGATGATACGGACAAGCCGGGTGTGGGTTCGGCGGCGGGCAAGGTGCTGGGGGCGGCGTTGGTGCCGGTGGCGGTGCCGGTGTTTGTGTTGAGCCTGCCGTTTTTGGGGCCGGATCATTGGAAGTGATGGGGCGTTGAGGGAGAGCCATCCACGCGTGGCGTGGATCTACCTGGGCATCGCCAATGCCTGAACGTTCAGCCTGGAGATCTGTGTGCCCAGCACATTGGAAGTTGTTTTGAAGACCGTAGGCTTCATTGTCCTTGTGGCGCTTCCGTTGGTGATCCTCTGGTTCACCCTTCGGCGAATGTCAGCGACTGCGCGATCCGCGTTGGGATCCGGGCTGCGATTGAATCCGCCTCGCCGGATCTCCGGCACGTCCATGACCTTGGTGATGGTGGATGGCAAAGAGGATCGCGAGCACTACTTCTTCGATACGGAAGCTTTCTACCTGCGGCGGGGACCGGTTCCCACGGCAGTTCCGCTTTCGCAGATCACCTCAGTCACCCGAACGTCCGACGTCATCTATGCGCGCTATGTCTGGCAGGTATGCTTCAGCAGAGCATCGGGTAAAAAGTGCGTGACGTTCACCAACAACCTTTCGCTGTTCAACCGCGACTTTCTGCTTTTTCTGGAGGCGGTGCGGAAGGCCAATCCGCTCGCGACCGTTGAGCGAGCGAGTCTGTTCTTCTGATTGTGCGGCGATATCAATAGCGCCGATTGGCAAGCAGAGGGACCAAGAGGGCGGGCTGTTGTGAATGATTTCGCGCGTGTCTTACCCACTCAGCCCATGCTGGCGGCACGGATCTGGATATCCTGCTGCACGCGCTGATCTTCCAGCTGCTGCTCCAGCTGGTTGGCGATGACGCGCTGATGCGCTTCGCGGCTGACGGCGTCGAACTGCTGCATGGATTCTTCGACTGAGGTCTGTGCGGCCAGTTCGGTCGGCATCGCAGCGCGCTGGTGTGCGGGGTCGCTGGGCTCGCCCTGTACGACGAACAGAGTATGACCGGCGGGTTTGTCCGCGGTGGCGTTGCTCAGCAGTACGTGGTCCACGCGATCCAGGTCGTTGTCCTTGGCGAGCACCAGCAAGCTGGCAGTCATGCGCTCGCTGGCTTCGTCGAACGTGCGGCCGTGCTTTGCATCTAATGTGGCTACGCCTGTGCGCACCTGCTGGTAGAGGGCGTGATCGGGATGCTCAGGCTGGGTAGGCAGCAGGGGGGCGGGCGGCGCTTCGGGCTCTTGCTGGGCCGTTGCGCTTGAGGGTGGTGCCGCCAGTGCTTCCACGGGTGGTGGCGCGTAAGGAGGCTCGTGCTCTGAGACCCTGGGCGCAGCGGCCTCGGCTGCTGCGAGGGGGGCTGGAACGTCTGGCTCAAGTTGGACTGGCGCTGGTGTTGCTTCGGCTTCGTGGAGACGAGCAGTAGCCGGGGCGGCGTCAGCCACTTCGGCCTGGATTGACGGGGCCAGAGAGTGGGTCTGAGTCGCAACGGGCTCCTGCGCAGGAGCGGGGTGTCCGACATCCGACGTAGGTAATGCACTCACTTCTGGCTGTGCGGGAGATCGCTCAGCGGAGGGAATGCCGGGTGACGGCACAGGGGCTGCCGGCATCGGGTGCGCAGGAGGATTTGCCTCGGTATGCGCTTGCCGCTCGCTTGACTCATCCGGTGCAGGTTGCGTTGCAGCGGCCGCGATCGGCTCCCGTCGTGGTGCTTCGCGGCGAGCCGGTTCCTGCACGGATTCCACACGATCCGAAGGCGTCGGCGCTGCAGGCGCAGGAGCGCGATGCTCCTGTACCAAGGGTGATGTGTTGGGCGACAGTGCAGCGCGTTCAACGCTGTGCGCATCGATCACGGCTTGTGGCGTCAGCCGTTCTTCGGCGTGCTCGCCGCGAACCTCAGCCACGGCAGCGGCGGCAACCTGCTGCGCTTGCGGTGCAGCGACACCCAGTCGATTGGCTTCCTGCATGGCCTGGTCGCGGGCTTCGCGTTCGTTGACGGTCAGTGCCTCGATACTGCGTTCGTGGGCGCCGGGTACCGGCGCCTCCATCTGTTGGATGGCGCGGATCTGCGGATAGGTTCGGTTCAACTCGTCGCGGATGTTGCCCTCGGCGAGCGAATCGTAGATCCAGCCGTCATGCAGCCATTCGCCGTCGCCCTGTTGCTGATAGGTGCGTCCATCGGATGCCAGTACGTGATCGGGATGGTCTTGGGCCCAGATCACTTCATCCGGAATCGGTCCGTACTGGGACCAGCCTTGGGCGGTGTAGGCCTGCTCGTACTGCTTGGCAAAGGCCGCCGAGCTACGGGCGGCGTTGAAGGCCATGATGCCCTGTGCGGCGTCATCAAGCTGGGCAGCCTTGGTGGCGTCGGCTACTTCGACCGTGGTGTTCTTGATACCGTGTTCGAGGACCTGATGGACGACCTCGCGCCGCCATTCGCCGGTTTCTGGATTGCGCTCCCAGGAGCGTGGCAGTGCGCTGGGCGTATCGCTGGCATCGCCGGCGATGCTGAAGGGATTGATCGGTTGATCCGGCGCGGACAGCCGCAGCCCGACGGCCCGGCTTGAGGCCTGGTAGTTCAGTTGCTGGGTCAATTCGGCGTCGGCCGTGAGCAGTGTAGTCGCGCCGTAGATCGGGCGATCGGCCAGGGTGCCGACGGTGCCGATGATCTCCCGCTCGCTGTGCGTCCAGCCCTTTTCGGGATGCGCCGGGTCAAACGTCCAGACCCTGCCGGTGCTGTCTGCCTGGTTGTTGATCTGGTACTTCTCGATCCAGTCGACGATCTCACTGCCACCCCAGGCGCCCAACCCGCCACCGATGATGCCGGTGACAATGGCGCCGGGGCCGGACTCGATGCCCAGCAGCGTACCGACCTTGGCGCCCACCACTGCGCCGGTCCAACCGCCGACGCTGCGTGCTCCGAAGTCCAGCAGCGCGGCTTCCGCGCCCGTCCGGTTGTCGCGTGCGTACAGGTCGGCGATCCTTGTTCCTTCCGTCGCGGCTTCAACGACCGTCGCTGCGGCGCCACCGATGACGGCGCCCCGCACCATGTTTGGACGCACGCGGATGGTGTGGTCGATGACGCGTGCTTCCTGGATGTTGGGTGTAATGCCTTCAACAACCTTGAGCGTTGCGCGCTCATCGAAAACGGCTGCCGCTGTTGGTGGACTGACCTTGTCGTTGAGGGGCAGGGTGTCCCCAAGCTCGGCGTGCCAGCGGCCTTGTGCACGCCAGCCATCGCGCAATGATTGGGTGATTCGAGGGTCTTTCAGCCGAGCTTCGCGTTCGGCTTCCAGTGCTGCGCCCGGCAGGCGGGTATCGGCATAACTGTCGTAGACCTGAGCGCCTTCGCGTCCGTAGAGCCGAATCTGGATGCCGGTCTCGGCCTGGACCTTGTCCAGATTGCCGGGCAGGGCATCGTAAACGTGTTTGCGTACATCTTCGGGGACGTAGCGGCCGAAGCCTTCGTCGTCCAGCTTGTCAGTAAACCTTCGGTCGACACCAAGCTCGCTTTCCAACCGATGTGCGACAACTCCCCGAATCTCCACTTCGTAGCCCTTGGCCTGGAGATTCTTGATCAGATTAACTGCGGCGTCGCCATTTCCTAGTGTCGTATCGAGGATGAGATTCCTGTGGCCCTCGACTGCCAGGGATCGCAGCTCTTTTGCCCATTGGCTGGCATCGCTGTGAGTATGCCCTGACCAGGTGTATGGGTGCTGCTGGACAAGCTGCGGAGCGTCACGGTGCATCTCCCGCAGCGCGTCGGGATCGATGGGAATGGCATCACCAGCAAGCTCTCGAATCGCAGCACCGGCAACCCCGCTCTTACCTGCGCCTGGCTGTCCAGCGAGTACAATTGCCTTGGGGTGCTCCTGAGGAGTGGTACTGTCCAGACCACTATGGGGAAGCACCTTCTACGCAAACACCTGCGCATGCGCCTGGGGCGCGAGGCTCCAATCGGCTGAACTCAACGCTCTAGCTCCTGAAAATAGGAGTACATCGACTCATCTCCTATCCATTGGCTTTGTAGGCGCGCCCTAAGCATTAACCGTTCTTTTTCAAGTGCATTGGCAATATCCTGGGGATTCCCAGCCGCTTCAGCAGCGGCAAGCTCACTCCGTGCCTCCATGATGAACGTTCCGAGCCTGCCTTCCAATGCGGAGATCGCGTCGTCGAACGGCATTAAAGGAATCTGTCGTGATCGTTCGGCTGATCGATTCAGTACTTCCTGCAGTCGTTCGATATGTTCCGGATAGTCCTTGAGCATTTCCCGGAGTTTGGCTGGAACGGGCGGAGAGGAAAGGGTCAAGATTGTCACCTTTTGGGCAGATCCACGTAGATTCGAGAATATCCCCACATGCCTTGGTGGGTCCAATGCTATTTGCGACAACGTATAGGCAAATGGGTTGTGTCGATTTGGCCGGCGAGTCAGATCATTGGGTCGCCATTCCTCGTGGGCTGGAGGAATGTACGGCATTGCGCATGCATAATCCCAATGGGGCGAACGGATGCCCGCAAACAGGAAGGAAGCCTGCGCCATGACGAACATGCCAACCCAGCTCACGACCGACTTCGATGCGGTGCTCGACCGTGGTGGCATTGCCTAGGCGCGGCGGCTGTTGGCCCCGCAGCTTGCACGCGGGTGCGCCGAAGCGTTGTTCCGCTCTTCTTCGATGCCTGTAGGGGAGGACGACGCACATGCCGAGGCGGACAGCTTCGCGACCCTCAACCAGGCCGCAGAGAGGGGCTATATCCCGGCAATCCATGCGGTAGGGCTGTGCCTGCTGACCGGTGACCGCGTCGAGCAGGACGTCATGCGGGCGGCCGCGCATTTTGAACGGGCATCGGAGGCCGGCTATCCGTTGGCCATGTCCGAGTTTGGCTTGGCGCTGTTCCATGGCAAGGGTGTCGCCAGCGACGTGCCGCGTGCGGTGTACCTGATCCGTGCTTCGGCGCAGGGTGGGAATGAGTACGCCAGGGAGTTCCTACTGGCGTACTCGTTGGACGTGGGCACATAGGAGGAGGGTGCGGCGGCCGGTAACGCTACACTGGCGGCCTACCTCCGACGGAAGCTCGCCCATGTTCAGTGGAAAGGTTGCAGTAGTCACCGGCTCCACCAGTGGTATCGGTCTTGGCATTGCCAGCGCGCTGGCGCGGCAAGGTGCCGATATCGTGCTGAACGGCTTCGGCGATGCGGCGGAGATCGAACGCATGCGTACCGGTCTGGAAGCCGAGTTCGGCGTGCGCGTGGCGCATGACGGCGCCGACCTGTCCCGTGGCGAGGCGGTGCGCGGAATGATCGACCGCGCGGTTGCGACGATGGGGCGCATCGACATCCTGGTGAACAATGCCGGCATCCAGCACACCGCGTCGATCGAGAAGTTCCCGGTCGAGAAGTGGGATGCGATCCTGGCGCTGAATCTCTCGGCGGTGTTCCATGTCACGGCAGCGGCCCTGCCGCACATGAAGCAGCAGGGCGCCGGCCGCATCATCAACATTGCGTCGGTGCACGGGCTGGTCGGGTCGGTGAACAAGTCGGCCTATGTGGCAGCCAAGCATGGCGTGATCGGGTTCACCAAGGTGACCGCGCTGGAGAATGCGGGCACCGGCATCACCGCCAATGCCATCTGCCCGGGCTGGGTGCGAACGGCGCTGGTCGAGCAGCAGATCACCGCGTTGGCTGAGCGCGAAGGCACGGATCAGGAGTCCGCCGCCCGCGCGCTGCTGGCTGAAAAGCAGCCGTCGTTGCAGTTCGTGACGCCCGATCAGCTGGGCGAGATGGTGGTGTTCCTGGCCTCGGACGCTGCGGCGCAGATCACCGGCACGGCACTGCCCGTGGATGGGGGCTGGACGGCGCGTTAGCTGGCTGGCTGCGCCTTACGCTGCAGCATCGGCAGCGCCACCAGCGTTACCAGAATGGTGAATAGCACCAGCGACGAGCCGACCGTGCCGAAGCCCAGCCCGCCTTTTTCCAGCGGCTTGGTGAGCAGATCGCCGAAGGTCGCACCGAACGGGCGGGTGAGCACGAAGGCGATCCAGAACAGGATGACCCGGTTGATGCCCTTGATGCGGCTGGCCAGTGCGGTGAGCGCGATGAGGCTGCCGATCAGCAGTGCGCCGCCGGTGAAGCCCAGCCCGGAATCGTCGGCAAGGAAGTCGCCCAGCGCGGTGCCCAGCGTGTTGGAGAACAGCACGGCGGTCCAGTAGAAGCCTTCGGCGCGGCGCGATGCGACGTTGCTGACCGAGATCGACTTTTCCGACATGCGCCAGGCCAGCAGCACCAGCGCCAGGCAGCCGGCCAGCAGGCTGGCGCCGGTGGCGTAGCCCAGGCCGAGCGTGCGGTCGATCAGGTCCGACATGGTAGTGCCGGCGGTGCTGGTGGCCAGCACCACCGACCAGAACAGCACCGGGTGGAAGCGATGTGCCGACAGTTGTAGGGCCAACAGGCCGGCGAAGATCGCCAGCAGGATGGCCGAGCTGGCCACGTAGCCCAGGTTGAGCGTCATCGACAGCAGATCGCCCGCAGTCTCGCCGAGGGTGGTGGCGGCAATCTTCATCACCCAGAAGCCAAGGGTGACCGCCGCCACCTTGCTGTGCAGGGAATCTGCGTCTGAAGCACTCATCGAACGTCGCCTGGGGAGCCTGCCGGTGATGCTCTGGCGGGCGGCGTCGGAGTGCGGTCGGAACCGGGTTCGGTGAGGGTGAGTGTGGGGCTGGCGTTCAGCCCGCGCTGGCGGGGGACGAAAGGCGAACCAGCAGGGCATCCCAGTCGGACACGAAGCAGCCGTTGTGGCCGCGGTTGCACTCAATGATCCACGCGTCCAGCGATTCGCTCTGTGCGCGGTAGTCGCTGACATCGCCCAGCACGGCGAAGTGCAGGCGGTAGTTCACCAGCATCTGCAGCCATTGCCCGGCCGTGCCGGAGCGCAGCTCGAAGAAGTCTGCCGAAAGGCGCTGCACCGGCACGGCAATCCACTCGGCCTGATGCCCAAGGGCGTCGCCGACCAGATCGCGCAGGCCGTTGGCATCGAGTGCGGGGCCCTGCGGCGCGATGCGCAGGAGGCGGGTGGTGCCGATCTGTTCGAGATGTGTGTGCATGGTGCGCTCCGAAGTCCGTATCGTCCGTCCAGTATGGTCGTGGAAAGCGGGCGATGGCGAGCGGGTGCAACATGAGTCTGCTGAGTGGACGCGCTAAGCTGCACCAGGCGACTGCTCAAGGCGGGTTCACTGCAATGGGTAAGGACATGGCAGGGTGGAAGAATCGTTCGTTGTTGATGGCGGTGCGGGGTGTGTTCGGGTCTGCCGGCTGCGGCCGCGGAGCTGTGCACCGCCAGCGCCCACGGTGACGGGCAGGGTAGCAACCTGGGGAAGTGCACGCGACTTGGCGGCGGGATGTTTTGGTCTGGTGGATACTTTACTGGCGCCGGCCGAGCGATTGGTCGTGAGATTGGTTAGCAACTCGACACCATACGCGCCCTTGAAGATGAATTCCGATGCCTGTGTTTAACAAGATATGATGTCAGTAGACAGTGATTTAGGGTAGCGAATTCTAAGGATGGAATCGATGATGAAGGTGATGAGCTTTGCCGCACTGTTCAGTAGCAGTGCTTTCAAGCTTGGAGGAAGGCGAAGTGCACCTCTGGCAGTGAGATGGTTGTTCTGCCTTGCATTGATGATTCTTTTACTCGCTGGAACCGCAGAAGCTCAGACCGTTACCTATATCCATACCGATGCACTAGGCTCGGTAGTTGCCGAGTCAGATGAGAAAGGCGATGTTATAAGGCGGTACGATTACGAGCCTTTCGGGGCTCCCATCGATGGCGTGGTTGCCGACGGACCTGGCTACGCTGGGCATGTGAGCGATGCTTCTACCGGTCTTAGCTACATGCAGCAAAGGTACTAGGACCGCCCAGATAGGGCGGTTTCTCTCAGTCGACCCTGTAACGGCGAATTCTAGTTCGGACACTCGATTGTTCGGCCGCTACCAGTATGCATTCAACAATCCGTACAGATTTACCGATCCGGATGGCCGATGTCCGGTTTGCGTGCCGTTTGTTACAGGCCTGATGATCTACCTGACTTCAGGGCCTGCAAATGCCCCGGCAGTTGGCGAAAAGACGTCAGATATGCCCGAAGGTGAGCAGATTGCGAGCGCCATTCCTGGTGGCGGTCCCACTGCTCGTACAATCAGGTTTGGCGTTAAACAGATTGATAGTCAGCTAAGGCTTCCGTACATCCGGAAGGATGTTCGCCAGGAAGTTGAAAGGAGGGCTCCTCGTGCCCAGGATGGCCGGCCAATCGATCCGAATACGAACAGACCAATTGATGGCAAACCAGACCTTGGGCACAAGACCGGCAATGAGCATCGCACCGAAGCCGCAAGCGCAAAATCAGAAGGACTGGCTCAGAAGCAATTCAACGACAGGATGAACAATCCTGACAAGTACCAATTGGAAGATCCCAGCTCCAATAGAAGTCATAGATTTGAGAAGAAGCCCTGACAGGATCTGTTCATGAAAAATAAGCCCTTTCAGATTGACGCTAGCGGCATCGTGCAACTTGTAGATGCAGGCGGAGCATGCCTGGCCACGGATCGGATCACCGTGGATGGAATGCCAGTTGGCTATTGCTATAGGGAAGAGCCGGACTTCCAGGCGGATAGCGGATGGAGGTTCTTTGCCGGAGATGAGAGCGAGGAGTACCTCGCCGACGCCGAGAACATCGAGATCTATGATGTGAACACGATTGCGAACTATGATCGTGCGATCCTGCAGGTGCTGGATCAGTCGATTGGCTCTGCGTTCGTCCGCAATGCGGACAATCAGTTCAAGCTGGCAGAATAGTGCGGCGGCGATCCATGCGGATCGATAGGTTCTGGTACATCCACAGGGTGACCTTGCGGATGACCAGAACAGGCCGACCCACGGCTACTCAAATCGGCTTCGCAAACACATCCAGCCCCTTACCCGTTTCCAGCAACGACTTCAGGCTCGACAGCACGATCGGCCAGCCCTGGCGGATGCCGGTATCCATGCCGCTGCCCGGTTCAAGCTCGTCGTGGGTAACGGTCAGCCGCACCATGTCCTGGTAGGGCACGATCTCGAAGGTGACCCGGCTGTAGGCCGCGGGAGTGTCGGCCTGCGAGGCGGCGGCCCAGGTGATGACCAGCCGCGAGGGCGGGGTGCTTTCCACCACTTCGCCGACCAGTTCGACCGAGCGCGTTTCGTTGGCACGCACATGCTGCCAGCGCGAACCGGGTTTCCAGTCCGAGAGGTTTTCGTGGCCCCAGTAGCGGCTGGCGATCTCGGGCCTGGTGATGGCCTCGAACACCTTCTGCGGCGTGGAGGCGATGTAGATCACGTGGATGAAGCGGGTGGACTCTGCGGACATCGTCATTCTCCTTCCAGTTCTCGTTTCAGGTCATGCAGCAGGCTCAAGCGCTGCTGCTCGAACTTGCGTACCCAGCGCTCGTAGACTTCATGCAGCGGCACCGGGTTGATGAAGTGCAGCTTTTCGCGGCCACGACGCACGGTGCTGATCAGGTTGGCATCTTCCAGCAGGCCCAGGTGCTGGGTGACCGATTGCCGGGCCATGTCCAGGTGTTCGCAGAGCTGGCCCAGGGTCTGGCCGTTGTCTTCGCAGAGCAGGTCCAGCAGCGTTCTGCGCGTGGGGTCGGCCAGGGCCTTGAACACCTTGTCTGCATTCATGCGGGGCGTCTTCAGTTCCAGTTGTCGATCCTGACGTCGTGTGGGTTGGGCTGGCCCCTGCCGGTTTCCAGCAGGGCTTTGAGGCTCATTAGGAACACCGCCCACTTGGTGCTGCAGTGGGAGGTGAACTCGACGCGTTCTTTCCAGCCTTCGTGGGTGAACAGCACGATGCAGTAGTCGCCTTCCTGTTTCAGTGCGAAGCGTGCATGCGTGCCGATCCATTCGGCGGGGCCGGCCAGGAACTTCCAGAGCACCAGCTCGCCGGGAACGAGCTGTTCGAGCAGCATTTCCATGGCGCCGATTTCCTGGCCGTTGTTGGTGAAACGGACCTTGACCGTGCCACCGGTCTCGCGGTCGCCATGGGTGTCTTCAGCCCACCAGGCGGCGACGCCTTCGGGGGTGGCCAGGGCTTGGTACACCTGGCTTGCGGGGGCCTTGATGCCGACCCGATGCGCGATATCCACCATTGCAGGTTCCTCGCGTGGGCGGGCAGGCGCCGCCGTCGAGTGGACTATATGCAGGTAAATGCCTGCATGTCAAATCCGGCCCACGGACTTCCGGCCCTGGCAGTGCTGGCCGCTGGCCGGCATCCTCGGTGCAGCCGATTGATGCGTTGGAAGGAGTGCGTGCATGACTGAAGCTGGAAAGGACACCTTGACCATCCGCCGCGCCAGCGTGGCCGATGCCCCTGCGGTGCTGAGGCTCTTCGACGAGGTGATCGGATGGTTCGTGTCGATCGGTAATCTGCAGCAGTGGGGCAGCGAGCCGTGGTCGACGGTGCCGCGTCGGATCACCCAGGTGACTGATGCCTGTGCGCTGCCCGGCGCTTGGGTAGCGCAGAACGAACTGGGTGAGGTGCGTGCGTTCCTGGCGCTGGGTGAGTCGATGCCCTATGTACCGGCGCCCGATGGGCCAGAGCTGTACGTACGCGTGCTGGTGGCTTCGCGCGATGGCCGCGTGCGTGGCATCGGCCGCCGCTTGATGGCGTTTGCCGATGAGCAGGCGCGCGCTGCCGGGCTCGACCATCTGCGCGTGGACTGCTACGGCGGTGGCAATGGTGATCTGGTGCGCTTCTATGAGTCCTGTGGCTACACACGCATCGCGCCGTTCAACGTGGATGGATGGCCGGGCATGCTGCTGGGCCGGCAGCTCTGACACGGCTGCGTCATTCGGTCGCAGCGTGTGTGCAGGAAACGGTACATCGGTTCGGCGCTAGAGTAGGGCCATGACCTGCACGGGATGGCTGTGTCATCCCGCTGCGGGTTCCTGATGACCCCTCCAGGAAGGAGCAGTGCATGTACTACAGCAGTGGCAACTACGAAGCCTTCGCGCGCCCGCGCAAGCCCGCTGGTGTCGATGGCAAGCGGGCCTGGTTCGTCGGTTCGGGCCTGGCCTCGCTGGCCGGTGCCGCGTTCCTGGTGCGTGACGGACGCATGGCCGGTGAACGCATCACCATCCTTGAACAGCAGCAGATTGCCGGCGGTGCGCTGGATGGCCTGAAGGTGCCGGAAAAGGGTTTCGTGATCCGCGGTGGCCGCGAGATGGAGAACCATTTCGAGTGCCTGTGGGACCTGTTCCGCTCGATCCCCTCGCTGGAGATCGACGACGCCAGCGTGCTGGACGAGTTCTACTGGTTGAACAAGGACGACCCGAACTATTCGTTGCAGCGCGCCACCATCAATCGCGGCGAGGATGCGCACACCGATGGCCTGTTCACGCTGACCGAGCAGGCGCAGAAGGACATCATCGCGCTGTTCCTGGCCACCCGGCAGGAGATGGAGAACAAGCGCATCAACGAAGTGCTGGGCCGCGATTTCCTGAACAGCAACTTCTGGTTGTACTGGCGCACCATGTTCGCGTTCGAGGAATGGCATTCGGCGCTGGAGATGAAGCTGTACCTGCACCGCTTCATCCACCACATCGGCGGGCTGCCGGACTTCTCCGCACTGAAGTTCACCAAATACAACCAGTAC
Organism: Stenotrophomonas sp. GD03877; assembly: GCF_029840555.1. Classification (NCBI taxonomy): domain Bacteria; kingdom Pseudomonadati; phylum Pseudomonadota; class Gammaproteobacteria; order Lysobacterales; family Lysobacteraceae; genus Stenotrophomonas; species Stenotrophomonas sp. GD03877. Next base: position 18,059 of record NZ_JAOCCT010000047.1, read on the forward strand.
GAATCGCTGGTGCTGCCGCTGGTGAAGTGGCTGCAGGACCATGGCGTGGTGTTCCAGTACGGCACCGAAGTGACCGACGTCGACTTCGATCTACAGCCGGGCCGCAAGCAGGCCACGCGCATCCACTGGACGCGCGAGGGCGTGGCGGGTGGCGTGGATCTGGGCGCGGACGATCTGCTGTTCATGACCATCGGTTCGCTGACCGAGAATTCGGACAACGGCGACCACCACACTGCGGCACGCTTGAACGAAGGCCCGGCGCCGGCCTGGGACCTGTGGCGACGCATTGCCGCGAAGGATGCAGCGTTCGGGCGCCCGGACGTGTTCGGCGCGCACATTCCGGAAACCAAGTGGGAATCGGCGACGGTGACCACGCTGGATGCGCGCATTCCGGCTTACATCCAGAAGATAGCGAAGCGCGATCCCTTCAGCGGCAAGGTGGTGACCGGCGGCATCGTCAGCGTGCGCGACTCGCGCTGGCTGATGAGCTGGACGGTGAACCGGCAGCCACATTTCAAGAACCAGCCCAAGGACCAGATCGTGGTCTGGGTGTATTCGCTGTTTGTGGATACGCCCGGCGACTACGTGAAGAAGCCGATGCAGGACTGCACCGGCGAGGAGATCACCCGCGAGTGGCTGTACCACTTGGGCGTGCCGGTGGAGGAGATCGACGAGCTGGCCGCGACCGGTGCCAAGACGGTGCCGGTGATGATGCCGTACATCACCGCGTTCTTCATGCCGCGCCAGGCCGGTGACCGCCCGGACGTGGTGCCGGAAGGTGCGGTGAACTTCGCCTTCATCGGCCAGTTCGCCGAGTCGAAGCAGCGCGACTGCATTTTCACCACCGAGTATTCGGTGCGCACGCCGATGGAGGCGGTGTACACACTGCTGGATATCGAACGCGGCGTGCCGGAGGTGTTCAATTCCACCTACGACGTGCGCTCGCTGCTGGCCGCGACCGGGCGCCTACGTGACGGCAAGGAACTGGATATTCCGGGGCCGGCGTTCCTGCGCAACCTGCTGATGAGCAAGCTGGACAAGACCCAGATCGGTGGCCTGCTGCGCGAGTTCAAGCTGGTGCAGGACGACTGAGCGGGGTGTGGGGGCGCCGGGCATGGCCCGGTACTACCGGGAATCAGCAGCCGACCAGGCGGTCTGCGCCGATCCCGTTGCGATGCTGGCTGCGGTATTCGGTCGGGCTGGCGTCCGCCTGGCTGCGGAAATGGCGGCGGAAGGATTCCTGTGAACCAAAGCCGGCCTGCTCGGCGATCCACTGCAGCGGCCGGTCGGTGGTTTCCAGCAGCTCACGCGCGAAGGCCACGCGCTCGCGGATCAGCCAGTCGATCGGCGACAGGCCGGTGGCTTCCAGGAACTGCCGCTGCAGGGTGCGCTGGCTGAGCGCGGCCTGCTCGGCGAGACTGCCAAGGGAATGTGGCTCGCGCAGGTTGCGGCGCATCCATTCCATCAGCCTTGCCAGCCGCGTGGGCTCGCCATGGGGAATGGCGCGGCTGACGCGCTGGCTGCGGCCGGCATCGCGCCACGGCGCCAGCACCAGCCGTTCGGCCACCAGGTTGGCTACCCGTGCGCCGTAATCCTTGCGCACCATGTGCAGCATCATGTCCATGCCGGTGGCGGAACCGGCCGAGGTGATGATGCTGCCGGTGTCCACGTACAGCACATCCTCGCGTACGTCGATGCGCGGGAAGTCGCGCGCCAGTGCTTCGGTGAGCCGCCAGTGGGTGGTGGCCTGGCGGCCATCGAGCAGCCCGGCCCAGGCCAGCACGAATGCACCGGAGCAGATCGAGGCGATGCGCGCGCCACGTGCGTGGGCACGGATGAGTGCATCGAGCAATGCCTGTGGCGGGCGCTCGCTGGGTTCGCGCCAACCGGGGATGACGATGATGCTGGCGTCATCAACAGTGCTCAGATCGTAGGGAAGCTGCACCTGCGTTCCGCCGAGCATGCGCAGCGCACCAGGTTCGCCTGCACACAACTGGGTGCGGTACCAGGCCACGCCGAGTTCCGGCCGCACCGGCGCGAACAAGCCTACCGCGCAGCCAAATTCGAACAGCCCCTGGCCGTGGCAGGCGACGATGGCAACGAGCGGCGCGGCGGGATCGGCGGGTGGGCTGGGCATGGCTTGATGCTACGGGTGCAGATGCATGGCGCTGAGTGGTGCGCGGGCATGAGGTGATGCTCGCGGGGCATGTAGAGCCGAGCCATGCTCGGCTCAATGCTGGCAGAAGGAGATGTACTTGACGCCGTCACGAAGAGCAGCCGAGCGTGGGCTCGGCTCTACAGAATGCAGGGCACCGGTGCTGCGGCCTAACGTCATTACCAGCGGTCATGTGGGTGGCCGGATATGACGGTTGGGTGACGTGATCCCGCCTGTCGCGCCAGGTGAACAGGCCCTTGAATGGAAGCGTGTTTCCGGCCCACCCCCACGAGCCCCCATGCCTGCCGCCCACGCCCCTGTCCTGAGCACTCTCGCTGTTCTGATCACTGCTATCCTCGCCGCGTCGCCCACCCATGCGGCGGAAACCGATGCCGATCCTGCCGCCACCGCCGCGACAGCCAACGTGGCAGCGTCCACGCTGGATGCAGTGGTAGTGACTGGTTCGCGCACCAGCACGCGCACGGTAAAGAACAGCTCCACGCCCATCGATGTGATCTCCGCCGAGGACCTTGCCGCTACCGGGCAGGGCAACCTGCTGGAAGCGTTGCAGCGCAGCCTGCCGTCGCTGAGCCAGATCGGCGGCTACCAGAGTGACCAGGAAAGCCTGATCCGCGGCTACCAGCTGCGCAACCTGTCGCCGGGCTACACGCTGGTGCTGGTGAACGGCAAGCGTCGCAATGCCAGTGCCTATGTGAGCGGGGCAAACGGCGGCGGCTATCCGGGCCATGCCTGGGCCGATCTGGCGTTGATTCCGGTCTCGGCCATCGACCATGTCGAAGTGCTGCGCGATGGTGCCTCGGCCATCTACGGCTCGGATGCGATCACCGGCGTGGTCAACGTGATCCTGAAGTCGCAGGCGCACGGCGGTGAGTTTGCCGTGGAGAGCGGGCAGAGCATCGACGGTGATGGTTCGCGCACCAGCGTGCGTGCCAACGTGGGCCTGCCGTGGGGACAGGATGGCTTCGTCAATCTGTCTGGCGAGACCACGCGCCAGCATCATGCGATCCGCACCCGCCGCTACGTCGATGGCTATCTGAGCTACCCGGCGGTGGACGGCAACGGCAATCTGGTGGCATTGCGCCCGAACAACCGGTTGCCTGCGGGTGCGTCGCCGAACCCGGCCGAGGCCAACCGCAATGCCGAGGCCAACATCATCCTCAGCTCGCCGTCGTATGCGCTGAAGGCCTTCGCGGTGAACGTAGGCCATGGCCTGGGCGAAAGCGCGCAGTTCTACGCTAACGCTACGGCCAGTGACCGCACCGCGCAGGCGATCCAGAACTTCCGTCTGCCGGCGACCATCTTCACCACCTACAAGGCACCCGGCGTGCTGAGTGTGTTCCCGGATGGCTTCCTGCCGGTACTGGAAACCAAGGAGAAACAGTACACCGGCACCGCAGGCGTGAAAGGCCAGATCGCGGGCTGGGACTACGACGCCAGCCTGACCGGCAACCGCAGCACGGTGCGTACCTACACCCGTAATTCGGTGAACTATTCGCTGCCGTACCCGGGATCGCCCACCGATTTCTATGACGGCAAGCTGGACTACCAGCAGGGTATCGCCAACCTCGATCTGCGCCGTGGCTTCGAGGTGGCGGCATTCGCCTCGCCGCTGGAAGTGAGCGCAGGTGCCGAGTACCAGCACGAAAAGTACGAACGCGGCGCCGGGCAGTGGGAGTCGTATACCGGCTTTGGTGCTGCGGCCTTCGTCGGCTATTCCACTGCGGACGCGGTGAAGGCTACCCGCAACAGCAAGGCGGTCTATGTGGGCGCGGCCACCAACGTCACCTCGCGCTGGTACCTGGATGCGGCCGCGCGCTGGGAAGACCATTCCGACTTCGGCAGTGTCTCCACCGGCCGCCTGACCACGCGCTTCGACGTCACCGACGCGCTGGGCGTGCGCGCGACGGTCAGCAACGGTTTCCATGCACCCAGCCTGGGCGCGCAGTTCTACCAGGCCACGGGCAGCTGCCCCTGCGGCACCACGCTGGTGGCGCAGGTGTCTTCGCCGGCGGCGATCGCACTGGGTGCCACGCCGCTGAAGCCCGAGAAAGCCACCAACTACAGCCTGGGCGTGACCTGGGACCCGAGCCCGGCCTTCCACCTGGCCGTGGATGCGTACCAGATCGATATCCGTGGCCAGCTCGGGCAGTCCAGCCAGATCGGCTACAACGCACAGGATCCGGCGCGCGTTACCGACAACAGCGGTACGGTGCTGAGCGCGGCGCAGAAGAACACCATCGATGCGCTGCTGGGTTCGGCCGGCATCAGCATCCTGCCGGGTGATGCGTTCTACGCGAGCTACTTCACCAACGTGGGCAACACCCGCACACGCGGTGTCGAGCTGACCCTGGAGGCGAACCAGGAAACCACGTGGGGCAAGCTGCGCTGGAGCTACGCGGCCAACGTGGGTCGCACCACCATCCAGAAGGTCAGCGACATTCCGGCGGCGCTGCAGGGGCTGCCGAACATCAACCTGCTGACCAAGAGCAGCGAGTACGCGCTGCGCTTCCGCACGCCGAGCTACACGCAGGTGGCCGGCCTGGGGTGGCAGAACGGGCGCTGGCGCTCGAACGTCGATTTCACCTACTACGGCCCGATCAAGCGCCTGAACAACGGCGTTGAGTACAAGCAGCCGCCGGTGCTGGTGACCAATCTCTCCGGTGCCGTGGAACTGGGGGCGGGCTGGAGTGCGGCGCTGGGCATCAACAACGTGTTCGACAAGCGCACCCGCAAGGTGCCCGAGTACGCGCGCAGTGCCACCGATGTGGCCAGCATCGAGACGACCTGGGACAACGGCGATGTGCTGGGCAACGTTGGAGCGTACTGGTATGGGCGGGTCAGCTATCGGTTCTGATCTGGAGCAGTCGAGCATGGCTCGACTCTACAAAGGCGAAAGCAGCCGAGCATGGCTCGGCTCTACATGGGAGAGGGTCATGTCTTCTGCATTGAAGGTGGTTGCATTGGTGGGGTCGCCGACCAGTTCGGCGACGTCGCGCACGTTGCTGCTGGTGCGGCACCTGCTGGCGTCGCTGCAGCAGCGGGTGCACGCCAGTGTGGATCTGGTGGAGCTGGCACCGATCGCGCGTTCGCTGGGGCAGTCGTTGTCGCGCGATGAAGCGGAGCCCGCCGTGGAGCAGGCGCTGCAGACGATCGAGTCGGCCGAGCTGCTGGTGGTGGCCGCGCCGGTGTATCGGGGGGCGTATCCGGGGCTGTTCAAGCACCTGGTCGACTTCATCGGGCTGGAAGCGCTGGTGGATACGCCGGTATTGCTGGCAGCGACCGGCGGCAGCGAGCGCCATGCGCTGGTGATCGACCACCAGTTGCGGCCGTTGTTCAGTTTCCTGCAGGCGCACACGCTGCCGATCGGGGTGTATGCCACGCCTGCCGACTTCGATGGCGAGCACATCAACAGTGCTGCTTTGCAGGCGCGGATCGCGCTGGCGACCGAGCGTGCGGCCGGGCATCTGGCTACGCAGGCGCTGGCGGTAGCGGCGCCGCTGCGACGCATCGCCTGACGGCATAACCGACGGCGCTTTGCTTATGGCCAAGGCGCATCTGCGTGGCCGGATCTGACCGCCGATTGTCGTCTGGCATCGCCGTGCCGACCGCCGTCATCTCTAGCATCGATATCGAAGCGGCATCGCATTGCCGCCCCCCGATGAGGACGACCCCGTGAGTCTGGACGCAACCGACAAGCCCATCCTGTTCCTGCTCGACCGTGAGTTCGAGGACGGACAGATTCCCGGCCAGCGCTTCTTCTGCCGGCACAGCCTGCTGCTGGAAGGGGCGCTGTCGAGCATCGACGGCCTGGACGCGCAGCTGGACGTGCGCCGCATCGGCTTCGCGCGGCCGCGCCGCGAGGTGATCGCCGAGATCGGCGAGCAGGACCAGTCGCTGCCGAAGCTGGTGCTGCCGCAGGGCGTGCGCAGTGATCTTGCGAGTGGCGCGCACCAGGACCGCCAGTACATCTCCGGCGCCGAGCCGATACTGGCCGCACTGAACGGGTTGCTCGGCATCCCCGTGGCCCATCCCTGAGCGAGGACGCGACGATGAGCTATCAGATCAGCGTACTGGACAAGAGCCCGGTGGCCGAAGGCGCGTCGCCGGAGCAGGCGCTGCGCAACAGCCTGCAGCTGGCGCAGCGTGCCGAGCAGCTGGGCTACCACCGCTACTGGTTCGCCGAACACCACGCCGCGCCGACCTTGGCCAGCCCGGCGCCGGAAGTGCTGGCGGCCTGGGTGCTGGCGCAGACCCGGCGCATCCGCATCGGAAGCGGCGGAGTGATGCTGCGCCACTACGCGCCGTACAAGGTTGCGGAGAACTTCAACCTGCTGGCCGCACTGGCGCCGGGGCGTGTGGATCTGGGCGTGGGCAAGGCGCCCGGTGGCCTGCCGGCCTCTACAGCTGCATTGGCAGCGGGGCGACCGGCGTTTGCCGACTTCGACCAGCAACTGCGCGACCTGGAGGGCTACCTTTCCAGTACCGAAACCGAGGCGCAAGCGCGCCCGATCCCGCAGCAGGCGCCGGAGCGCTTCCTGCTCGGTGCCAGCCCGCAGAGTGCGAAGCAGGCGGCCGAGCTGGGCTGGCGCTTCGTCTACGCCGCGCACTTCGATGGCGACCCGAAGCACATCGAGGCCGCGTTCGATGCCTACCGCAGCGTCTCCTCGCAGCCCCCGCTGCTGGCCACGGTGGCCTTCGCCGCACCTACGGCCGAAGCGGCTGCGCGGCATATCGGTGCGCTACGCGTCTACAAGCTGCACCTTGGTCCCGGGCAGGCGGTGAACCTGCCCAGCCCCGAGGCGGCTGCCGAGTACGCACGCCAGGTAGGCGTGGCCGACTTCCGCATCGAGGAAACGCGCCCCAGCGTGCTGTCCGGTGATGCGCAGCACGTGCGTGATGAACTGGATGCGCTGCATCGGCGCTTCGGCGTGGGCGAATTCGTCCTCGACGCGCCGGTGGCCGACCTCGACGCACGCCTGACTTCCCTTGAGCTGCTGTCGCCCGCGCCACGCGCGGCGGTGGCCTGACCTGCAGGAGCGATTCCCATGAGCACCACCCCGCGCCAAATTCCGTTCGGCATCATGCTGCAGGGCCCCGGCAGCCACATGCATGCCTGGAAGCATCCATCCAATCCGGCCGATGCCAGCGTCAACCTGCAGTTCTACATTGACATCGCGCGCACCGCCGAGGACAACGGCATCGCCTTCGGCTTCGTGGCCGATGGCCTGTATATCAACGAGAAGTCGATCCCGCACTTCCTGAACCGCTTCGAGCCGATCTCGCTGCTGTCGGCGCTGGCCACGGCAACGAAGAAGATCGGCCTGGCCGGCACGCTGTCGACCTCCTACAGCGACCCGTTCACCGTGGCCCGCCAGTTCGCCTCGCTGGATCTGCTCAGCGGCGGCCGTGCCGGTTGGAATGTGGTGACGTCGCCGTTGGAAGGTTCGGGCCGCAACTACGGCCGGCCACACCCGGAGCACGCGCTGCGCTACCAGATCGCCGATGAGTACCTGGATGTCGTGCAGGGGCTGTGGGATTCGTGGGACGACGACGCCTTCGTGCGTGAGCGGAACAGCGGCACCTTCTTCGCACCGGAGAAATTCCGCCGCCTCGACCACAAGGGTCGCTTCTTCCAGGTGGAAGGCCCGCTCAACATCCAGCGTTCGCCACAGGGCCAGCCGGTGATCTTCCAGGCGGGTTCGTCTGATGATGGCATCGCACTGGCCGGCAAGTACGCCGACGCGGTGTTCACCCATTCGCCGTCGCTGGAAGAAACCCGCGCGTTCACCCAGAAGGTGAAGAACTCGGCGATTGCGCACGGCCGCAGCGGCAATGACGTGAAGATCTTCCCGGGCATCGGCCCCATCGTCGGCCGCACCGCCGAGGAAGCCGAAGCCAAGTACCAGGCGATTGCCGCACTGGCCACGCTGGAAGATGCGCTGGCCTACCTCGGGCGCTTCTTCGATCACCACGATTTCAGCCAGTACGACCCGGATGCACCGTTCCCGGAGCTGGGTGACATCGGCAGCAATTCGTTCCGTTCCACCACCGACCGCATCAAGCAGGATGCGCGTGAGAAGGGCCTGAGCCTGCGCCAGGTGGCACTTGAAGCGGTGAGCCCACGGCCGAACTTCATCGGCACACCGGAGCATGTGGCCGATGAGCTGATCCGCTGGTTCGATGCCGGAGCCAGCGATGGCTTCATCCTTGGTTTCGCCGCACAGCGCGAAGGCCTGGACGATTTCGTGACCCAGGTGCTGCCGATCCTGCAGGCGCGCGGCTACCACCAGCGTGAACTCGAAGGGCAGACCCTGCGCGAGCATCTGGACCTGCCGTACAAGGCCAGCCGGTATGCGGCCGATGCCGAACCGGCGCGGAAGGCGGGATAAGGCGATGAGCGGAGAGAACTCGGTAGCGCCGGGCCATGCCCGGCGGGATCCCGCGTCCATCGGCGTGCTGCCGGAAATTGCAGCACGCGCCGAGGCCGCCATCGCGATCCGCCATGACCTGCATCGGCACCCGGAGCTGGCCTTCGAGGAGCACCGCACCAGCGCCCGCGTGGCCGAGCTGCTGCAGCAATGGGGCTATGAGGTGACCACCGGGCTCGGCGGCACCGGCGTGGTCGGCACGCTGCAGCGCGGGCAGGGCAGCCGCCGCCTCGGCCTGCGCGCCGACATCGACGCACTGCCGATCCATGAGGACTCCGGCCTGGCCTATGCCAGCCAGACCGAGGGCCTGATGCATGCCTGCGGCCACGATGGCCACACCGCGATCCTGCTGTCCGCTGCGTACTATCTGGCCCATCACGGTGATATCGACGGCACCCTGCAGCTGGTGTTCCAGCCAGCCGAGGAAACCGGTTCGGGCGCGTCGAAGATGATTGCCGATGGCCTGTTCGAGCGCTTCCCGGTGGATGCGATCTATGGGCTGCACAACTGGCCGGGCGTGCCGGTGGGCCACTTCGGTTTCGTCGATGGCCCGGCGATGGCGTCGGTGGATTGGGCACGGTTGAAGGTGATCGGCAAGGGCGGCCACGGCGCCGAGCCACAGGGCAGCGTCGATCCGATCCTGGTGGCGGCGCACATCATCACCGCGCTGCAGAGCGTGGTGTCGCGCAATGTCGATCCGCGGCAGATGGGCGTGGTCACCGTCGGTTCGATCCACGGCGGGCAGGCCGCCAATGTGATTCCAGACGTGGTTGAGCTGAAGCTGACCGTGCGCGCCTACCTGCCGGAAGTGCGCGACACCCTGCGGCGCCGGGTCACCGAGATTGCCGAGCAGACCGCCGCCGCGTTCGGTGCGCGCGCCGAGATCGAGTTCCCGCGCGGCTTCCCCAGCGTGATCAATCACCCGCAGCAGACCGCCTACATCCGCGAGGTGGCGGTGCAGGGCTTCGGTGCCGCACAGGTGGTGCCCGAATTCGCGCCGCGCACGGCCAGCGAGGATTTCGCCTTCCTGCTGCAGGCACGACCGGGCAGCTTCGTGTTCGTCGGCAACGGCGACAGCGCACCGCTGCACAGCCCGCGCTATGTGTTCAACGACGCCGCCATTGCCCCCGCCGCCAGCCTGTGGGCGCGACTGGCCGAAGACTATCTGGTGAAGGACGTGGCATGAGCAGCAACGAACACTTCCTCTATACCTCGGTGGATGATCCGCTGGCGCGGCCCCTGTTCGACGGTCTTGAACAGGAGTACGACAGCCGCTATGCCGACGTGCGCCGACGCATCGGTGGCAGCGCTCGCGAGGAGCTGCAGCGCTACCCGGCGCAGGCCTTTGCGGCCCCGGTGGGCGCCTTCGTGCTGCTGCTGCGCGACGGGGTGGCGATTTCCGGCGGTGCGTTCATGCCGCACCGCGATCCGGATACCGCCGAATTCAAGCGCATCTGGACGCTGCCCGGGCTGCGTCGCCAGGGCATTGCGCGGCGCGTGCTGCAGGAGCTGGAAGAGCAGGCGGCACGGCAAGGGTACCGGAGGGTGTTCCTGACGACCGGCTTCCGCCAGCCCGAGGCGGTCGGCCTGTACCTGAGCCACGGCTACACCGCGCTGTTCGATCTGGAGGCCGACCCGGAAACGGTTGCGCATCTGCCGTTCGAGAAGCACCTGCGAGCGACGACGCCCGTCGTTGCACCTGCACAGGCACTGCTGCACGGAGCCCACGCATGAGCACACCGTCGACCGCGCTGGAGGGCATCGCCGCTCGTCCGGCGCCCGGACAGGCACTGAAGATCGTGCCGGCCCGGCATCCGCTGCAGGTCTTCGGCACGGTGCTGGCACTGGCGCTGATCCTGATCGGGCTGCAGTCCGTGCTGGGCAATCCGCGCTGGGGTTGGGGCACCTTCGCCGAGTGGTTCTTCGCACGCCCGGTGCTGGAAGGCCTGGGTCGCACGCTGCTGCTGACCGCGCTTGGCACCGGCCTCGGTTTCGCGCTGGGTACGCTGCTCGCGCTGGCACGCGTCTCCGGTTCGCCGCTGCTGTCGGCGGTGTCGTGGGGCTATGTGTGGTTGTTCCGTTCGATCCCGTTGCTGGTGCTGTTGCTGCTGTTGAACAACCTGGGCTATCTGTACAGCACCATCGAACTGGGCGTGCCGTTCACCGGCATCAGCCTGTTCTCGTACCCGACCACACAGCTGATCGGTGTGTTCACCGCCGCGGTGCTGGGCCTGACCCTGAACCAGGCAGCGTTCTCGGCCGAGGTGATCCGCGGTGGCATCCTCTCGGTCGACCACGGCCAGTACGAGGCCGCGGCCGCGCTCGGCCTGCCGCGTGGCCGCCAGGTGCGCCGCATCATCCTGCCGCAGGCGATGCGTTCGATCCTGCCGGCGGCGTTCAACGATGTGATCGGCCTGGCCAAGAGCACCTCGGTGGTTTACGTGCTGGCGCTGCCGGAGCTGTTCTACACCGTGCAGGTGATCTATCGGCGCAACCTGGAAGTGGTGCCGCTGCTGATGGTGGCCACGGTCTGGTACCTGGTGATCCTGACCGTGTTGTCGCTGCTGCAGCGGCGCGTGGAACAGCGCTTCGCGCGCGGCCAGCTGCTGCGCGAGCGCTCGGTGTCGCGGGTGTCGTCACCGGTGCGGACATCCAGTGATGCTGCGCCGCGCGTGGCCAACCGCCCGCGCATCGCCACCCAGGTGGAAGCGGGCGAGGGTGCGGCGGTATCGCTGCATGGCGTGGGCAAGGTGTTCGGCGATCAGCCGGTGCTGGAAGACGTGAACCTGGACCTGCGCGCCGGCAGCGTGACGGTGCTGATCGGCCCGTCCGGTGCCGGGAAATCCACGCTGCTGCGGTTGATCAACCACCTGGAACGCGCGGACAGTGGTTACGTGACTGTTGGCGGCCAGCTGATCGGTTACCGCCGCGAGGGTGACACGTTGTACGAACTTCCCGAGCGCGAGATCCGCCGCCGTCGTTCCGAGGTGGGCATGGTGTTCCAGGGCTTCAACCTGTTCCCGCATCTGACCGCGCTGGAGAACATCATCGAGGCACCGATCGCGGTACGTGGTGTATCGCGCGCGCAGGCCGAGCAGCAGGCGCGCACACTGCTGGAGCGGGTCGGCCTGGCCGACAAGGCCGATGCCTTCCCACGCCAGCTGTCCGGTGGCCAGCAGCAGCGCATCGCGATCGCCCGCGCACTGGCGCTGCAACCGAAGGTGCTGCTGTTCGATGAACCGACCTCGGCACTGGACCCGGAACTGGTGGCTGAAGTGCTGAGCGTGATCGAGGAGCTGGCCAGTTCCGGCACCACGCTGGTGATCGTCACCCATGAACTGAGCTTCGCCCGCCGTGTGGCCGATCACGTGGTGATGATGGACCAGGGGCGGGTGATCGAGCAGGGCACGCCCGAGGCCCTGTTCGGGCGCCCGCACCAGCAACGCACGGCCGATTTCCTGGCCAAGACCCTGTAGCCCCGGAAGGAACACCATGAGCCCTGCAGCACCGCGTCGTCCCTCGCGCAGCACCCTGTTGATCGTGGGCGTGCTGGTCATCGGCATCGCCGGTATCGTCTATTCGCGCGTACGCCAGGCACCGGATGCCGGCGCCGTGGCCGCGACCAGCCTGGCCGGTGCGAACACGGCCGTGCTGAAGGGCACGTTTGACCCGAAGGCGCAGGCGTTGATCCCGGCCGACTATCGCTTCGTCACCCCCGGTACGTTCACCGTGGCCACTCATCCGGGGCAGCTGCCGCTGGCCGATTACGGCGCCGACAGCAAGGACGTGGTCGGCATCGAGCCGGACATCGCGCGGCTGATCGCCGATGGGCTGGGCCTGAAGCTGGTGATCGTACCGGTGGCCTGGCCCGATTGGCCGCTGGGGCTGGAATCGGGCAAGTACGATGCGGTGCTGTCCAATGTGACTGTCACCGAGGAGCGCAAGAAGAAATTCGATTTCTCCAGCTATCGTTACGACCTGCTGGGCATCTACACGCGCACCGATGGGCCGATACAGAAAATCGAGAAGCCCGCCGACGTTGCCGGCCTGAAGGTGGTGGTGGGTGCCAGCACCAACCAGGACCAGATCCTGCGTCAGTGGGATCAGCAGAACATCGCCGCGGGCCTGAAGCCGGTGGAGTACCAGTACTTCGACGACGCGGTGGTGGGGAGACTGGCGGTGATCACCGGCCGCGCCGATGTCTCGTTCGAGCCCAATGCCACCGGCGCTTATTCGGCACGCGATGGCAAGGTGCGGCGTGTGGGCCTGTTCCCTGGCGGCTGGCCGAATGCTGCGGCGATTTCGGTGACCACGCGCAAGGGCAGCGGCCTGGCCGACGCAGTGACCCAGGCGCTGAATACCCAGATCGGCAGCGGCACCTATGCGCAGGCGCTGAAGCGATGGAATGTGGCCGAGGAAGCGGTGCCGCAGTCGCAGACCAATCCACCGGGGTTGCCGACGCTGCAATGACGCCGGGCGTGGCCCGGCGCTACCTCCGTCTTTGTAGAGCCGAGCCATGGCGTGGATCTAATCGCGGAGTCTGCCTTTCGTAGAGCCGAGCCATGCTCGGCTGCGGTTCGCGCGATGCGCGATGA
>NZ_JAOCCT010000048.1:0-30439 GCF_029840555.1 Stenotrophomonas sp. GD03877
CCGTTGGCTGGAAACTACGCCAACGCGCGAAGAACCAACGCCAGGATCGCCGGCACCGCCTGGATCATGAAAATGCGCCGGCTCACGCTGTACGCGCCATAGCACCCCGCCACCACCACACAGGCCAACGAGAAGGTCACCAGCACCGGCTGGTCGATCACCAGACCCACCCCGATGCCCGCCGCCAGGAAGCCGTTGTACAGGCCCTGGTTGGCCGCCAGAACGCGGGTGGTCTCGGCCTTCTCCGGCGTGTTGCGGAACGTCTTCAAGCCCAGCGGACGGGTCCACAGGAACATCTCCAGCACCAGGAAGTACAGGTGCAGTACCGCGACCAGCACGGTCAGCAGCAGCGCGATCAGCGACATCGTTTCTCTCCTCGAAATGACTGGACGGGATCAGCGGTCGCGCGGCAGCTTTTTTTCTTCGCGCAGCACACCGAATGCGGCGGCGGTCATGCACGCGGCAACCACCACGCCACCGATGAACACCACATGTGAACCAAACAGCGACAAGCCCTTGTGCACCCACGCAAAGCTCAGGTCCGCGCCGCGGTACACCACTGTATCGATGGCCGCGCCGGCCTTGTAACGCCACTGCCGGTCCACGCGGGTATAGATGGTTTCTCGTGCGGGCTTGGCCAATGCGAACTCGCTGGCGCGGGTCATCACCTGCACCACGGCCACCATCAACGGCATGGGTGAAGCGGCAAGCACCGAGAAACCGATCAGGATCGCAAAGCCAGGGATCAACAGGGCCGGCGCGATGCCGTGGCGCGACAGCAGCCAGCGGGTCAGGCCCAGCTGCATCAGCAGCGCCAGTGCGTTCACCGCCAGGTCGATGCGCGAGAAGAAGGCCGTGGCAGCGCCTGCATCGTTGAACGCCGCACGCACGATGCTGGCCTGCTGGTTGTACAGCAGGGTGCCCACGCCCACACCGAACACCACCATGATCGCCAGCCAGCGCAGCAACGGCTCACGCACGATCAGTTTCAGGCCGTCCAGCACGCTGCCGCCCATCGGCTGTTCACCGTCGACCAGTTGCTGCTCACGCTCGCGCAGCACCGCCCAGTGCCGCAAGCGCCAGATGCAGAACAGGCAGACCATCAGGAATCCGGTGGATACCAGCATCAGGTTGGCAATACCCACGCGCTGCACCAGCGCACTGGTGATGATCGGACCGAGGAAGGCACCGATGGTGCCAGCCGCGCCGATGTAACCGTAGAAAGCACGTGCCTGCGCGTTGGAAAACACATCGGCCATGAAGCTCCAGAACACCGCCACCGCGAACAGGTTGAAGACGGTGATCCAGAAAAAGAACGCCATGCCGCGGCCCGGCACACCGCTATCGAACAGTACGTAGAAGCCCAGCAGAGTGACGATGAAGAACCCATACACCGCCGGCAGGAACACCCGCCGCGGGAAGCGGCTGACCAGCCAGCCGTACACCGGCTGCAGTACCAGCATGATCACGAACACACAGGAGAACAGGAACTGCAGGACGAAGTCCTTCAGCGCGATGCCATGGCTGGCAAACCAGGCGATCAGCATCGGCGGAAACACGGTCTCCAGATCGGCCGAGGCAGCCATCGCCTCACGCACCGGGCGCAGCACGTAGTAGCCGCTGAGCAGGCAGAAGAAGTACAGGAACGACCACCACAGCGCCGGCGACTCACGCAGTGCCGCCGTCAGCCCGCGCAGCGGCCCCTTGCCCTTCACCGCGCTCACGCGGCGTCCCTCGCCAGAAGACGGCGGTTGGACAGCGGCATGGCAGGCTCCGGGGGCAGTGAAGCGCGTACGTTAGCCAATGCACTGCAACAACGCCAGCAGCAGCCACGCAGAAGGCTGCAACGCAGTGTCACGGCCCCACCCGTACGACACGTTCCGATACATGCTTTCGGGGCGTCAAAATTCCAACTTTTTCAACGAGATGCGCATTCATCTTCGCTTTGTTTGTGCACAAGGGAAAAGCGGCGCTAGAATCGCCATCAGCAGTCGCGCACGGGTCTCCACGATGAAAAAGAACAGCCTGCGTCGTCCGATCCGTTCGGCGGCCACCGGTTTGCTGGGCATGTTGATGCCCGTTGCCTTGTCCACCACCGCGCAGACCCCGCCGCCATTGCCGCCGATGCCGGCCAACATCGAATCCGCCGCCACCGCCGTCGCCCACACCCAGCCCGCCGCCTACCGCACCGGCCTGGTGCCGCAGGTGCAGCTGCCGGCGGCCGGCTTCAACGTGGCCAACATCGAGTCGATGGCGCAGCAGCTTACCTATGGCGAGCGCGTGCCGGGCATGGCGGTGGCCATCGTGCAGGGCGGCCGCATCCTCAGCGCGCGTGGCTATGGCGTCACCGACGTCAACAACCCGCTGCCGGTCGACGCCCACACCGTGTTCCGCCTGGCCTCGCTGTCCAAGGCCTTCGCCGGCACCATGGCCGGCCTGCTGGTCAACGACGGCACGCTGCGCTGGGACAGCAAGGTCACCGACTATGTGCCGGGCTTCCGCCTGAACTCGCCGGAAGCGACCGATCGCCTGACCGTGGCCGACGTGCTCAGTCATCGCGTCGGCCTGCCCTACAACGCCTACGACCGCGACATCGAAGGCAACGCCGAGTACTACTCGCTGACCCAGAAGCTGGCCAACACCAGCCTGAAGTGCCTGCCGGGCGACTGCTACGCCTACCAGAACGTGGCCTTCAGCCTGATCGGCGACGTCGTCTATGCCGCCTCCGGCAGCTTCTACGAGCAGTCGGTCGAGCGCCGCATCTTCAAGCCGCTGGGCATGAACGATGCCAGCCTCGGCCTGGCCGGCATCCAGGCCAGCTCACGCTGGGCGCGGCCGCACGTGCGCAGCCGCAATGGCTGGGTGTCGCTGACACCGAAGCCGACCTACTACCGCGTCGCCCCGGCCGCCGGCGTCAACGCCAGCGCCAGCGACATGGCGCAATGGCTGCTGGCCCACACCGGCCACCGCCCGGACGTGCTGCCGGCACCGCTGCTGGCCACCCTGCATTCGAGCCTGATCAACACCCCGGGCGAAATGCGTTCGGGCTGGCGCCGCGAGCGCCTGCATTCGGCCGGCTACGCACTGGGCTGGCGCACCTTCGACTACGCCGGCCACGACGTGGTGTTCCATGCCGGTGCCGTGCAGGGATATCGCGGCCTGGTCGCGCTGGTGCCGGAGCGCGATCTCGGCATCGCCATCATGTGGAACGGCGAAAGCGGCCTGCCCAGCGGCCTGCTGCCGACCGTGCTCGATTCCGCGCTCGGCCTGCCGACGCAGCGCTGGCTGGATGTGGACACCGACTTCGGCAGCGACAACCTGATGGCCGAGGGCGCAAGCCCGGCGCAGCAGGACAAGCGCAAGGGCAAGGGTGCCTCGAGCAACCGCGCGGTGGCCTCGCCGCGCTGAGTTGGCGGGCTCGACCGTGAGTGGAAGGGGCGGCCTGCGGGTCGCCCTTTTTGTTGGCTCTTGTAGCGTCGAGCCGTGCTCGACTGTTCGGGCAATGCAGTCGAGCACGGCTCGACGCTACAAATGCGAAGAGCAGTTCCGGAGCGCTAATGCGCGAAGTAGTGCATGCCGCCATCCACCGGAATCACCGCGCCGGTGATGTAGCCGGCCAGCGGCGAAGCCAGGAAGGCCACCAGCGGCGCCACTTCGTCCGGCTCACCGAAGCGCCCGATCGGAATGTTGCGTGCAATGAACGCGCGCCGGCTTTCCTCGGTGGGATGCAGGCGGTCCAGGATCTGCGGGCTGTTGATGCGCCCCGGTGCAATCGCATTCACCGTAATGCCCTGCCCGGCCACCTCCGACGACAACCCCTTGCTCCACAGATGAAGCGCCGCCTTCGCTGCGGTGGCGGCATTCACCGAACGTGGCTCCATCGAACCGCTGAAATTGATCACCCGCCCCCATCCCTGCGCCCGCATCGCTGGCAGCAGTGCCTGGGTCAGCCGTCGTGCGGCGGAGAAGTTCAGGGCGATCGCTTCCTCCCAGACCTCGTCATCGGCATCCACCGTGGTCGGCCGGGAGCCCCCTGCGGCATTGACCAGGATGTCCACGTGCTGCAATGCCTCCCGGGATGCTTCCGCGATGGACCGGACGTCGCCGGCGACGGTGACATCGCCGACCACGATGACCGGTGCCGCGCCGCCTTCGGTTTCGATCCGCGCTGCCAGCGCCTGCAGGGGGTCGCGCTGCCGCGACGTGATGGCGACGCGCACGCCCTGGGCTGCCAGCTGCTTGGCGACGGCGGCACCGATGCCGCTGGCCGCGCCCGTCACCAATGCGGTACGGCCTGCAAGATTCAAGTCCATGGTGTTCTCCTGTCCACGTGGCCGGCCAATCCAGCCCTTGCACGACATGCTGTTTGATCACCCCTGATTGATAAACTCCGCGCAGGTTTCAGCATTCAACACCCGGAGTGTCAGATGAACCTGCTGGAGAGCATGCAGGTCTACGTGCTGATCGTGGACAAGGGCAGTCTCAGTGCAGCGGCGGCGGCGATGGATATCTCCGCGACGATGGCCGGCAAGCACCTGCGTGCATTGGAAGCACGGTTGGGCATGCAGTTGTTGAGCCGTACCACCCGGCGCCAGCATATGACGCCCTTCGGCGAGGACTACTACATCCGCTGCCGGGAGATCCTGCGCCTGGTGGAAGAAACCGACGCGCAGGCGCAGCACCAGCAACTGGCACCGGCGGGTACGCTGCGCATCAGTGCGCCGGTGATCTTCGGCACGCATGCGTTGGTACCGGCACTGGCCGAGTACATGGCGCGCCATCCGGAGGTCCGGGTCGAAGCCACGCTGACCGACCGCGTGGTCGACCTCGCCGAGGAGGGTTTCGAAGCAGCGCTGCGCATCGGCACGCTGGCCGACAGCAGCATGCTGGTGGCGCGTGCGCTGGCACCGTATCGCTTGATGATGTGCGCATCGCCCGGATACCTCGCCCGGCACGGTACGCCCTCCGACCTGCAGGCGCTTGCCCGGCACCAATGCCTGTCCTTCGAACCCAGCGCATTGGCGCAGTGGCTGCAGGTCGATGCTGGCGGGCTTGAGCGTGTGCCCGACGGCCGGCTGCAGATCAACAACGGCGAAGCGCTGCGCACGGCGGCGCTGCATGGGCTGGGCATCGTGCTGCAGTCGGCACTGCTGCTGGCTGCCGACGTCGACGCCGGACGCCTGGTGCAGCTGTTCCCGGAGCATGGCCAGACCGGTCGGCCGATGCATGTGGTCTATGCGCACGACCGTTACCACTCGACCCGCCTGCGCAGCTTCCTGGACTTCCTGGTGGAGCGCTTTCCACCGTCGCCGCACCGCTAGCGTCGACCGTCAGAAAAGCCGTCGGGCATGGCCCGACGCTACAAACCGCTCCATAAAAAAACCCCCTCCCCGCTGGGCAGCCAGGGAAGGGGGTTTCAGGATGCGGCTATCGGGAAGTACTTAGATCAGCGGCGCCGGGGTTGCCGGCAGAGCGACCGGAGCGGCCTTCTTCTTGCGGGCGGCCGGCTTGCGCTTGGCAACCTTCTTCGCTGCCTTCTTCGGGGCAGCCTTCTTGGTGGCCTTCTTCGCGGTCTTCTTTACTGCCTTCTTGGCGGTCTTCTTGACGGCCTTCTTGGCAGTCGCCTTCTTCGCGACCTTCTTGGCCGGCTTGCGGGCCGTTGCCTTCTTGGCAGTCTTCTTGGTGGCCTTCTTGGCTACCTTCTTGACGGCCTTCTTCGCGGTCTTCTTGACGGCCTTCTTGGCAGTGGACTTCTTGGCTACCTTCTTCGCCGCCTTCTTCACTGCCTTCTTCGCAGTGGTCTTCTTGGCGACCTTCTTCGCAGCCTTCTTCACTGCCTTCTTGGCGGTCGCCTTCTTCGCGACCTTCTTCACTGCCTTCTTGGCAGCAGCCTTCTTCGCGACCTTCTTCACCGCTTTCTTGGCGGCGGGCTTCTTCTTCGCAGCTTTCTTGGTTGCCATGGGATGGCTCCTCGTCAGTGATAGGGAGTTGAAACGCCCAGTTGGATCAAACCCGCGGATGCTGCGTGCGGGGACCGCCGGCGCGTCAGGCGCGCCGTTACGGATGCGGCAATGCCCGCCTCGATCGGCGGAGCGGACATCGGAACGGGAGTTGCCTTGCATTTCTCCGGGGGAAGCGGGGCCATGTCCACCGTCATCAGGGTCGCGGTGGTCTTGAAGGGGCTGCTTCGCATCGGACGATTGATTCTGCGCACTCGGTTGGGCAGGCAAGGTCTGCTGAGGCGAAACCTAATCACGGTTTTTTTTACTGTCAACAACCCCCGCGAAAAATTTTCACATCCGCGCCATCCCGGACGCCGCCCGCACCACCGCTCCGCACGGCCTGCAACGACGGTGGAAGCGGCGCGCACGCGCGTTGTCTGCATCGATGTCGATGCAGACGTTGATCAAAAAACACTTGAAATAAGCACTCCGCGCAGATAGGCGCAGGTGAGGCGCAACAGCGCGAGCGCATCGCCGATGGTCACCGGCACCGTCGCCAACGCCAGCACAACGGGGCCGCAACGGGGGGCGAAAAGTTTTCACATCTGATCGCTTCGGCGCGGGGTGGAAACGCGGATTTGCGCAAAACTGCGCACGCCGATCGGCACCGTTCGTCTGTCGGCTGATGCCACGCCGAGGGTGCAGAGCGAACCCGCCGTCATGAGTCCAACGCACTCGCCAAAACAAAAACGGCCACCCGAAGGTGGCCGTTCCAGAACCCGGAAGTGACGACTCAGTGGTCGTCGTTTTCCAGGGCTTCGGCATACGCGTCCGGATCCAGCAGTTCGTTGAGCTCTTCGGCGTTGGTCAGTTCGACCACGAACATCCAGCCTTCGCCGTAGGCATCTTCATTGATGGTTTCCGGCTTGTCGGACAGCGCCGAGTTGACCTCGACGACCTTGCCGCTGATCGGGCTGTAGACGTCCGAGGCGGCCTTCACCGACTCGACAACGGCGATCTGCTCGCCAGCCTTTGCGTCGGCGCCGACTTCCGGCAGTTCGACGTAGACCAGGTCACCCAGCAGGCCCTGGGCGTGGTCGGAAATACCGACGGTGACACGGCCATTGCCTTCGACACGGGCCCACTCATGGGACTTGAGGAACTTGAGGTCGCCGGGGATCTCGCTCATGGGACTGCTCCAGAGATATGCAGGGGTGGAAAAAACGGGGCTAGTGTAACCAACCGGCCGCCACTGCTGTCAGTGACGATCGGCAGTTTCGGATCAGGCGTCGGCGAGCACGCCGGGCTGGGCCTGGCCTTCGCGCACGAACGGGAACTTGACCACGCGTACCGGTACCTGCCGGCCGCGGATGTCGACGGTGACTTCGCCGAGTTCACCGGCCGGTACGCGGGCGAAGGCGATGCCCTTGGCCAGGGTCGGCGAGAAGGTGCCGGACAGGATCTCGCCCTGGCCGCCCGCGGTGGTCACCGCCTGGCCGTGGCGCAGCACGCCCTTCTCGTCCATCACCAGGCCGATCATCTGGCGTGCGGTGCCGGCGGCCTTCTGCGCTTCCAGCACGTCGCGGCCGATGAAGTCGCGGCCTTCGTCCAGCGACACGGTCCAGGCCAGCGCCGCTTCGTACGGGCTGATCTCTTCGTCCATGTCCTGGCCGTACAGGTTCATGCCGGCTTCCAGGCGCAGCGTGTCGCGTGCGCCGAGGCCGGCCGGCTTCACGCCCGCCGCCAGCAGGCGGTTCCAGAACGCGACCACGGCGTCCTGCGGCAGCAGGATCTCGAAACCGTCTTCGCCGGTGTAACCGGTACGGGCGACGAACAGTTCGACGCCGTCATCGGACTGCACCTGCAGGGCGGCGAAACGGCCCAGCTTGGTCAGCGCCTGACGGTCCGCATCACGCGCCAGGCCGATCACGATGTCGCGCGCCTGCGGTCCCTGCACGGCCAGGATGGCCAGGTCCGGGCGCTGCTCGACGGTGACGCCGAACGGCGCAGCCTGCTCGCGCAGCCAGGCCAGGTCCTTCTCGCGGGTGGAGGCATTGACCACCATGCGGAAGAAATCGTCGCCCAGGTAGTAGACGATCAGGTCGTCGATGACGCCGCCGCGCGGGTTCAGCATGCACGAGTACAGCGCCTTGCCGGTCACCTTCAGCTTGTCGACCGAGTTGGCCAGCAGGCGGCGCAGGAACGGCTTGACCTGGTCACCGCGCAGGTCAACCACCGTCATGTGGCTGACGTCGAACACACCGGACTCGCGACGCACCAGGTGGTGCTCGTCCAGCTGCGAGCCGTAGTGGATGGGCATGTCCCAACCCCCGAAATCGACCATCTTGGCGCCGAGGGCGCGGTGGGTATCGTTGAGCAGCGTCTTCTGGGTCATGACCGGGTCCGGCAGCAGAGGAAACAAGAATCCCCATTATCCCAGATCGGTCGCCCGCAGGTCGCGCCGCAGCGCAGCGGGGGATGTTGGCCGGCCTGCGGCCGGCGGGCGCTTTCTACAAGCCAGAGCGCAAAGCGCAAAGCCGAAGCGTGTCGGCTCTGGGTTCTTTCGGCTTGGTCGGAGCAGCGTGGGCACGCGGGGGACGCCGTAAACCCATCCCTGGGGGCTTGGCCGCGGCATCCATGCCGCGGACACCCCCGCGCGCCCACGCTGCCCCTCCCTTCCGGAGTTCCCGGTGACGGGACGGAAGGCAAGAGCGGTTGTGGATATCGCTACATATAAGGAGAGGGATGGGATTTCTTTTCCTGCGGAAAAGAAATCCCACCCCGGCCATGACCCGCGAGCGCAGCGACCGGCTTTTGCTTCTCGCTTTTATTTCTTTTCCGTGGGCTGGACGCGCACGGAAACCGTCAGAGGTCGGGCGGGTTGGGTTCGCGGGACCGTTGGCGCCATGGATGGCGCCATCGAGCCCCCATGGATGGGTTTACGGCGTGTCCCGCGAACCCAACCCGCCCGGCCTAACGAGCTGCTGCTTTCAGCGACCAACCCACGAGGGGCTGCGCCGTTGGCCGGAACCCTAGGCGACCGCTTCGACCACCAGCGTGCTGCCCTGCACCGCCACCACCCGCACCAGGCTGCCAGCCTGCAGCTCCGGACCGCTCACCTGCCAGGACGCATCGTCAATGCTGACCCGTCCCTGGCCACCGACGATGCCCTGCTGCAGTACCACCTCCCGGCCGACCAGCTGCTCGGCGCGGCGGTTGAGCAATGGCGCATCGCTGGGCCGTGCCCGCGGCCGCCCCCAGCGCCGGTAGCACTGGATCGAGACCACACTCAGCAGGACGAAAGCGATCACCTGCCACAACAACGGAATGTCGCTGAACACCGCAACCAGTACGAACACCGCCGCCGCGCCAATGCCGATCCACAGCATGAACGCACCCGGCGCCAGCGCTTCGGCCGCGAACAGCAGCAGCGCCAACGCGCCCCAACCGACGACTTCCCAACGCATGTCAGCCTCCGAGCGGCGGCGGCCGCTTGCCGGCGGCCTTGTTGTCCTGGCTGGCCAGCGCCTGCTTCGCCAGTTCGGCCACGCCCGCGATCGAACCGATCACGCCACTGGCCTCCATCGGCATCAGCACCAGCTTCTGGTTCGGCGAACTGGCCAGTTCCTTGAACGCTTCCACGTACTTCTGCGCAACAAAGTAGTTGATCGCCTGCACGTCACCCTCGGCAATCGCCGCCGACACCACCTTGGTCGCCATCGCTTCGGCCTCGGCCAGGCGCTCGCGCGCCTCGGCATCGCGGAATGCAGCTTCGCGACGGCCTTCGGCCTCCAGCACGGTGGCCTGCTTTTCGCCATCGGCGCGCAGGATCTCCGACTGGCGTGAACCCTCTGCCTCGAGGATCTGCGCGCGCTTTTCGCGCTCGGCCTTCATCTGCCGCGCCATCGCGTCCAGCAGATCGCGCGGCGGCTGGATGTCGCGGATCTCGATGCGGTTGACCTTCACGCCCCAGGGATTGGTGGCATGGTCGACCACGCTCAGCAGCTGGGCATTGATCACCTCGCGCTGGCTGAGCGATTCGTCCAGGTCCATCGAACCGATCACGGTACGGATGTTGGTCTGCACCAGGGCGATCATCGCCACTTCCAGGTTGGCCACCTCATAGGCGGCCTTGGCGGCATCCAGGACCTGGAAGAACACCACACCGTCCACGCGCACGGCGGCGTTGTCCTTGGTGATCACTTCCTGGCTGGGCACATCCAGCACCTGCTCCATCATGTTCACCTTGCGCCCCACCCCGTACACGATCGGGATCAGGAAATGCAGGCCGGGGGTCATGGTGTGCGTGTAGCGCCCGAAGCGCTCGACGGTCCACTCGTAGCCCTGGGGTACCATCCGTACCGCCTTGAACAGGATCACCACGGCCACGAAGGCCAGTACCACGGTAAAGAACATGGTCGGGAACATCTTGCTTTCCTTATCGATGACGTCCAGGCCCCAGCATAGCGCGTGAAGGCCGCATTCACAGCGGAGCTACCAGGGCACGCGCCCGCGCAGGATGTCGGCGAACATCACCCAGTCGCCCATGAACGAGTACAGCGGGTGCTGGAAGGTGGCCGGGCGGTTCTTCTCGAAAAAGAAATGGCCGACCCAGGCGCAGCTGTAACCGCAGAACAGGGCGGCCAGCAGCAGCATCGGTTGCCCACGCAGGATCGCTGCCGCGACCAGCAGCAGTACGCCGCAGCTGCCGATGAAGTGCAGCCGGCGCGATACCGGGTGGAGGTGCTCGCTGAGATAGAACGGATAGAACTCGCGGAAGCTGGCGAAGCGGGACATGCGCATGCTCCGGGGGCCGTGGTCAGGCCCATCATGCGCCTTTCGGGGGGGCACTGCGCTGCCTTGCAGCACCGAACCATGCTCGGCTTGCGCGTGCCAGCGCGGTCGGAAAGAAGAGCAGCCGAGCGTGGGCTCGGCTCTACAGAACCGCCTTGCCCGGACCTACACCGATGAGGTGCGCGGCCCGAACATGATCACCGCCATGCCGGCCAGGCACAGCGCGGCGCCGAACAGGTCCCAGCGGCTGGGACGGATGCCATCGACCAGCCACAGCCAGAACAGCGCAGTGCCGATATAGACGCCACCGTAGGCGGCATAGACCCGGCCACTGGCGGTCGGGTGCAGGGTCAGCAGCCAGGCGAACAGGGCCAGGCTGGCGGCCGCCGGCAGCAGCAGCCAGATGCTGCCGCCCTTGCGCAGCCACAACCACGGCAGGTAGCAGCCGACGATCTCGGCCAGCGCGGTCAGCAGGAACAGGCCGAGTGTCTTCACGCCTTCTCCGCCGCCTTGGCGTGCTGCCAGAGCGCTTCCTGCGCCTCCAGGTCCATCGCAGCCAGCGCCCCACCCTGCGCATCGGCCTGCGCTTCCATCGCACGGAAGCGACGTTCGAACTTGTGGTTGGCCCCGCGCAGCGCCGCACCCAGATCGATATCGGCGTGGCGCGCCAGGTTGGCGCAGACGAACAGCAGATCGCCCAGTTCTTCCTGCAGGCGCGCCTTGTTGCCAGCGATATCGCCGCGCTCGAACTCCTCGCGCAGCTCCTGCAGTTCCTCGGCCGCCTTGTCCAGCACCGGCAACGGTCCCGGCCAGTCGAAGCCGACCTTGGCCGCGCGCGACTGCAGCTTCACTGCCCGCTGCCATTCCGGCAGGCCGCGCGAGATGCCGGCCAGCGCGGAGGTGTCCTGCTCGCCCTTGGCGGCGCGCTCGGCCCGCTTGATCGCCTCCCAGTTACGCATCACCCCGTCGGCATCGTCGACGCTGACCTCGGCGAACACGTGCGGGTGGCGGCGCTGCATCTTGTCGCTGATCGCGCGGGCCACGTCTGCGAAGGCGAAGCTGCCCTGCTCTTCGGCCATGCGCGCATGGAACACCACCTGCAGCAACAGGTCGCCCAGCTCGTCGCACAGGTCGTCGAGGTCGCCGCGGTCGATCGCATCGGCCACCTCGTAGGCTTCCTCGATGGTGTACGGCGCGATGGTCGCGAAGTTCTGTTCCAGGTCCCACGGGCAGCCGCCCTGCGGATCGCGCAGGCGCGCCATGATTGCCAGCAAGCGCTCCAGTTCGTTGCTGGCTGCACTACCGGCGGTGGGGGTGTCATGCGCGCTCATGCGGCCTCCAGGGTCAATCGGACAACCAGTCGCGCCACGGCAGGCTGGTATCACCAAGGGCAATGAAATCGCCGTTCAACAGGGTTTCGCGGCGGTTGTAACGGAACGGTTTGCCGGTCGCGGCCGACAGTACCGCACCACCGGCGGCGTGCAGCACGCACTGGCCGGCAGCGGTATCCCATTCGGAGGTCGGGCCCAGCCGCGGATAGACATCCAGGCCACCTTCGGCGATCCGGCAGAATTTCAGCGACGAGCCCTGCGCGATGGTCTCGATGCGGCCCATCCTCGCCAGCAGCGCCTCGGTCTCCGCTGAGCGGTGCGAACGGCTGGCGGCAACCCGCAGCGGGGCGGTGGCCGGCGTGCGGGTGCGCAGCACGGTGTCGTGCAGGCCCTGCCGGCGATAGGCCAGCTCGCCACGCATGGCATGCCAGACGATGCCGGTGACCGGAGCCAGCACCACGCCGAAGGCCGGTGCGCCTTGGTAGATCAGGGCAATGTTGACGCTGAACTCGCCGTTGCGCTTGACGAACTCGCGGGTGCCGTCGAGCGGGTCGACCAGCCAGTAGGCCCCCCAGTGGCGGCGCTGCTCCCAGCCCACCTGCGCCGATTCCTCGGACAGGATCGGCAGGTCCGGGGTCAGCTGCTGCAGGCCCTGTTCAATGACCACGTTGGCCGCCAGGTCGGCACCGGTGACCGGGCTGTTGTCGTCCTTGATCTGCACGTCGAAGCCATCGGCATAGACCTGCATGATGGCCTGTCCGGCTTCCTGGGCGATGGCGATGGCGGTCTCGCGCAGGTCCGTGGTCAGTTTGATCATCGCAATCCCTGCAGCCACTGGCGGGCGATGAACAGCGCCGCCAGCGAGCGTCCCTCGGAGAAGTCCTCACGCAGCATCAGCTGGTCCAGCTCGGCCAGCTTCCACGGGACGACTTCCAGTTCTTCCGGCTCGTCGCCGGCCAGCTTTTCCGGATACAGGTCGCGCGCCACCACCAGCCACGACTGGTGGCTCATGTAGGTGGGAGCCAGGGTCATCGCGCGCAGCACGTCCACCTGGCGCGCGCCATAACCGGCCTCTTCCTTCAGCTCGCGGTCGGCGGCCTGCTCTGGGGTTTCGCCGGCGTCGATCCGGCCCTTGACCAGCCCCAGTTCGTAGCGGTGCATGCCTGCGGCGTATTCACGTACCAGCAGCACGGTCTCGTCGTCGAGCATCGGCACCACCACCACCGCACCATGGCCACGGCTGACCAGGCGCTCGAAGCGGCGGCGTTCGCCGTTGGAGAACTCCAGGTCCAGGTGCTGGCGCTGGAAGGGACCGTTCTCCTCATCGGTGATCCGATGGATGATCGGCAAGCGACGGCCGGCACGGTCATCGTTCATGCGGAATCTCCGCGGCGGCCGGCGCCTGCGCCGGGGCCGATAGAATGTGCAGGCAGCAACATGTTCATGAGCCCGAAATGCTAGCAGACCCAACCCCCTCCCCGCTGGCCCACCATTGGCGGCAGCGCGACCTGCAGGTGCTGTGGCACCCCTGCACGCAGATGCGCGAGCATCCGGACACCCTGCCGCTGGTGCCGATCGCCCGTGGCGAAGGTGCCTGGCTGATCGATCACGATGGCAACCGCTATCTGGATGCGGTCAGCAGCTGGTGGACCAACCTGTTCGGCCATGCCGAACCGCGCATCGGTGGCGCCATCGCCGCCCAGGCCACGCAGCTGGAACAGGTGATGCTGGCCGGCTTCGGCCATGAGCCGGCCATTACCCTGGCCGAACGCCTGCTGGCCCTGGCCCCGCGCCAGCCTGGCCGCGAACCGCTGGCCAAGGTGTTCTACGCCGACAACGGCTCGGCCGGCGTGGAAGTGGCCTTGAAGATGGCCTTCCAGTATTTCCAGAACCGTGGGGAATCGCGGCGCACACGTTTCATCGCACTGGAGAACGGCTACCACGGCGAGACCCTGGGCGCGCTGGCGCTGGGTGACATCCCGCTGTATCGCCGTGTCTACGCGCCGCTGCTGGCCGAAGGGCTGTTCGCGCCCTCGCCCGACGCTTACCTGGCCGAGCCCGGCCAGAGTGCAGCAGATCGCGCACGCCAGGCCGCCGATGGCCTGGCCACCCTGTTCGACCAGCATCCGGGCGAGATCTGCGCGGTGATCCTGGAACCGCGCCTGCAGTGTGCCGGCGGCATGCGCATGCACGATCCGGTGTACCTGCAGCGCGTGCGCGAACTGTGTGATGCGCATGGCGCGTTCATGATCGCCGACGAGATCGCCACCGGCTTCGGCCGCACCGGCACCCTGTTCGCCTGCGAACAGGCCGGGGTGATGCCGGACCTGATGTGCCTGTCCAAGGGCCTGACCGGCGGCTTCCTGCCGCTGGCCGCGGTGCTGGCCACGCAGGCGCTGTACGACGCCTTCCTTGACGACTCGCGCGAGCGCGCGTTCCTGCACTCGCACAGCTACACCGGCAACCCGCTGGCCTGCGCGGCCGCGCTGGCGACGCTGGACATCTTCCGCGACGACGATGTGATCGCCCGCAACCGCAGCATCGCTTCCGTGATGGGTACGCTGGCGGCACCGTTCAACGACCATCCGCACGTGGCCGACGTGCGCCAGGCCGGCATGGTGGTGGCCTTCGAGCTGTCGCGCGACGGTAACAAGCGCACGCCGTTCGACCCGGCCGTGCGGCTGGGCCTGCACGCCTACAAGGCCGCCTTGAAGCGCGGCGTGGTGCTGCGCCCGCTGGGCGACGTGCTGTACTGGATGCCACCCTACTGCGTGGACGACGAACAACTGGAGCTGCTGGCACATACCACGCTGGCGGCGATTGACGAGGCGATTGCATGCGCGTGACCCGCTGCCCCATCGACCTGGCGCTGCACAGCGGCCAGACCGTGACCCTGCCGGAAGAGGCTGCCAACCACCTGGTGCGGGTGATGCGCCTGCGCGAAGGCGATACCTGCGTGCTGTTCAACGGCGATGGCAACGACTACAGCGCGACGCTGACCGTGGCCGGCAAACGCGAGGTGCAGGTACGCATCGACGCCGTGCAGGCCATCAACAATGAATCGCCGCTGGCAATCACCCTGTTGCAGGGCATCGCGCGCGGCGAGAAGATGGACCTGATCCTGCAGAAGGCCACCGAACTGGGCGTGGCGGCGATCATTCCGGTCAACGCCGAGCGCACTGAGGTGAAGCTTGATGCAGCTCGGGCGGAGAAGCGCGTGGCGCACTGGAACAACGTGGTGACCTCGGCCTGCGGCCAGTCCGGGCGCGCGCGCATCCCGCAGGTGGGTTCGCCGCTGTCGCTGGCGCAGGCGACGGCAGCACTACCAGTGGATACGCTGCGGTTGACGCTGGACCCGCAGGGCGCGCATCGGCTGTCGACGCTGGCGGCCGCTCCGGCAGGCGGCATCGTGATCGCGATCGGCCCGGAAGGCGGCTGGTCGCCGCGCGACCGCGATCAACTGGCGGCGGCAGGCTTCCAGGGGCTGCAGCTGGGCCCGCGCATCCTGCGCACGGAAACCGCGGGGCTGGCCGCGATCGCGGCACTGCAGGCGCGGTTGGGCGATCTGGGATAAGGCTGATTCGTTGTAGTGCCGGCCGCTGGCCGGCTTCCATGGGATCATGAGGTTGCCGGCCAGCGGCCGGCACTACCGCGACGAGCGCGTCCAGGGCAGCAGCCGAGCGTAGGCTCGGCTCTACAGGGCCCGCGCCAGATTGCAGTTTCCTTGTAGAGCCGAGCCATGCTCGGCTCGGTGCCGGTCGGCAGCCGGCACTACCGTTTGGTGGATCAGGCCGCCAGTGAATCCAGGGCGGCTTCCAGCGCATCCAGGTTGGGCAGCAGCGCGCTCTGCTCACCCAGCAGCACGCGCATGTGCACGATCTGCGGCAGGGTTTCTTCTGAGGCGTCGGCCAGCAAGCCGTCGCGCGGCACCGAGATCAGCTGCGGGAAATTCTGCGTCAGCAGCGCATAGTAGGGGCGCTGCGCGTTGCCGCTCAGGGCCTTCAGCACCACCACTTTGTTGTGACCGGCCACCGCCTCTTCGCCCAGCCCCGAAAGGCGTGCGAACGACACCAGCGGCACCTGCCAGCCGTGCCAGCCGATTTCGCCGACCAGCCAGCGCGGGGCGTCGGAGACCGGCTGCACCGGCACGCGCGACATCATTTCGGCCACGGTGGCATTGGGCAGCAGCACGCGCTCGTTGCCGGCCTGGATCAGGACGCCGCGGATTTCGTCATTGCTGGCATAGCTCATGGTGCCTCTCCGTTATCGTCTTCCGAGCCCCAGCGCGAGGCGATGGCCTGCGCCAGTTCCTGTGGCTCACCCGCCACCATGCCAGCGGCGACCACCGCCGTGGCTGCGGCAGGGTCATAGCAGCCCTCGCCGACCTGCCCGGCCACCCAGGCGCCGGCGGCGGCCAGATCCAGCGCCGGACCAACATGCGCAAGATC
This sequence comes from Stenotrophomonas sp. GD03877, assembly GCF_029840555.1. Lineage (NCBI taxonomy): Bacteria > Pseudomonadati > Pseudomonadota > Gammaproteobacteria > Lysobacterales > Lysobacteraceae > Stenotrophomonas > Stenotrophomonas sp. GD03877. Next base: position 16,516 of record NZ_JAOCCT010000048.1, read on the forward strand.
GGCACCGCTGAGCAGGACCAGCGCAGTGTGGTCAGCCGGCAGCGCGGCAATCGAAATACCCTGCGCGTCGCTGACGAAATGCAGGCCGTCACTGGCTGCCTGCACGCCAATGTCATCGGCCAGCACGTGCACTTCACCGGGTGTTGCACGCTGGCCGGCTTCGGCCAGCTGCACCGGCAACGGCGACACGCGTGCCATCTGCTTGACCAGGTTGCCGTAGCGTCCGCCATCCAGGCGCATGTGCACCAGGACCGGCACGCTCAGCGAAGACGGCAGCGCGCCGAGCAGGCGACGCAACGCGTCCGGGCCACCGATGCCGGCCAGCACCAGCAGCGATCCGGCGCGTGCGCCCACGGGCGCTGCGGCATCCAGGTCGACCAGGCTCAGATGACCGGTATCGAAGGAAGGCAGCGATGCCTCCACTGCAGCGTGGTGCGGAGCGGCGGCCGGGGCATCGGCCCCGTCTTCGACCAGGGACCAGGCGGTGTGGTCGAAGGAGACCGGCGGCAGGGGCGCTGCTGCGGGCGCGGACTCTGCCAGCGACGGCAGTGCGGGCGGCTCCAGCGGCTCGGGCACGACCGGCTGCAACGCCGCCAGCGCCTGTTCCAGCGCGATCGGTTCGTGCAGCGGCGCGGGCGGCGAGTACAGGCTGTCAGCAGGGACCTCGTCGGCCCAGCTCAATGCCTGGTCCAGGTGCGGCTGCAACGCTTCTTCCTGCGGCGCCGGCGGTGGTGCCGGGTGGCCCGGCTCCAGCTGCAGGCCGGGTTCTTCTTCGGCCCCCGGCGGCAACACCTGCTGGTGGCCATGCAGCTTGGCGGCCAGATGACGGCCCCAGCGCTGAGCCTCCCAACCATCACGACGTGCGGCCAGCTCGGCCTCGTCGAAGACCAGGGTCAGGCCCGGTGCGGACAGCACCGCTTCCAGGCGCTCCAATGCATCTTCGATGGCGGCTTCCAGCGCGATCACCACGAACTGCGGGCGCGCCTCCTGCAGGATCCGCACGTCCAGCGTATTGGGATCATCTTCCAGCACCAGCTGTACATCGGCGTGCGACAACGCCTCGCGCAGGCGCTCACGCGCCGCGCCGGGACGGGCCAGCAGGGCAACGGCCGGAGCCGTTTGGGTTTCACTCACGGACACGGGCGATCCCCAGCAGGTCGTACACGTTACGCATCAGGTCCAGTTCCTGGTACGGCTTGCCCAGGTAGCGCTGGACACCGATCTCGAAGGCGCGCTGGCGGTGCTTGTCACCACTGCGCGAAGTGATCATCACGATCGGCACGTGCCTGTAGCGCGGGTCGGCACGCATCGCGGTGGCGAGCTCGTATCCATCCATGCGCGGCATCTCGATATCCAGCAGCATCAGGTCCGGCACGCGCTCTTCCAGGCGCTCCAGCGCCTCCACGCCGTCGCGGGCAACGCTGACCTCGAAATTGTGGCGTTCGAGAATGCGGCCGGTGACCTTGCGCATGGTCAGCGAGTCGTCCACCACCATCACCAGCGGCACCTGGCGCTCCTGGCGCGGTGCGTTGGCCAGCACCGGCAGCGTCGGGTTGGCGAGGAAGCGGCGCACCAGCGGCGCCACGTCCAGGATCACCACCACACGGCCATCGCCGGTGATGGTCGCGCCGTAGATGCCCGGCACCGATGCGATCTGCAGGCCGACCGGCTTGACCACGATTTCGCGGTTGCCCAGCACCTGATCGATTGCAACGGCGGCCCGCAGGTCGCCGGCACGGACCAGCAGCAGCGGCACCTGGTCCTGGCCATCGGCACGCGCCGGGGCCTGCCCGACCAGGCTGCCGAGGTCGTACAGCGGATAGTCTTCGCCACTGTAGCGGTAGCTGCTGTCGACGGCTTCGAAGCGCTCGCGCGACAGGCGGCCGATACCACTGACCGAGGCCACCGGCACCGCGAAGGTGGTTTCGCCGATCTGCACGAACACCGCCTGGGTGACGGCCAGCGTCTGCGGCAGGCGCAAGGTAAAGCGCACGCCCTGGCCACGCACCGACTGGATGTCGACCGAGCCACCGAGCTGGCGCACTTCGTTGCGCACCACGTCCATGCCCACGCCGCGGCCGGCCAGCTGGCTGACCTGATCGGCGGTGGTGAAGCCGGACGCGAAGATCAGGTTGTCCAGCTCCTGCTCGTTCGGCTGCGCATCGGCGGCCAGCAGGCCGCGGTCGATGGCGCGGCGGCGAATCGCTTCGCGGTCCAGGCCAGCGCCGTCGTCGGCCACTTCCAGCACGATTTCCGAACCTTCGCGGTGCAGGCGGATGGCGATCTCGCCCTCCTCCGGCTTGCCGGCGGCGCGGCGCTGCTCCGGCGCCTCCAGGCCATGGGCCACGGAGTTGCGCAGCATGTGTTCCAGCGGCGCGACCATGCGGTCGAGGACGTTGCGGTCCAGTTCACCGTGGGTACCTTCCAGGGTCAGGTGGACCTGCTTGCCGGTATCCATGCCGGACTGGCGGACCACGCGGCGCAGGCGCGGCACCAGGCCGTCGAACGGCACCATGCGCGCGCGCATCAGGCCATCCTGCAGCTCGGAGCTGACGCGCGACTGCTGCTGCAGCAGCGAATCGTACTGGCGCGACAGATCGTCAAGCACGCCCTGCAGGCCACCCAGGTCGGCCGCCGACTCGTTCAGCGCACGGCTGAGCTGCTGCAGGGTGGAGAAGCGGTCCAGTTCCAGCGGATCGAATTTCTGGTCGGCCTGGTCCTGTTCGCGCTGGTAGCGGGCGACGATCTGCGCCTCGGTTTCCAGGTCGAGTCGGCGCAGCTGGTCGCGCAGTCGCGCATTGGTGCGCTCCAGTTCGCCCATGGCACCACGGAAGGCACCCAGCTGCTGTTCAAGCCGCGAGCGGTAGATCGCCACTTCACCGGCATGGTTGACCAGGCGATCGAGCAGGTCGGCGCGCACGCGCACCTGCTCCTGCTGCGGACGCGCCAGCGGATCTTCATCGACCACGCCTTCTGCCGGCAGCGGTGCCGACAACGGCGCATCGAGCAGCGCCGGAGCCGGGCTGGCGACCGGTGCCGAGGCGGTTTCTGCGACGCTCGCCACGTTGGCCGCCGCTGCCGCCGCGATATCGGTGGTGGTACGCACTTCGAACGCATCGACCAGGTCCCGCGCCGGTTCCACCACGCGATGATCACCGGTGCGGGTCAGCAGCTGGTGCAGGCGATCGAAGCCACGCTCCAGCAGCTGCACATCGCGGCGCTCGATCTCGGTGCGGCCGGCGGCGACGGCTTCCAGCAGCGATTCGATGCTGTGGCCGAGATCGCCGATGGCGTTGATGCCGGCCATGCGCGCGCCACCCTTGAGGGTGTGCAGGTCTCGCTGCAGGCCGGCCAGCACCTCGCGATCCTGCGGTGCATCGCGCAGTTCGCTGATCAGGCCATCACAGTGGTCGAGCAGGTCCTTGCCTTCCTCGACAAAGATATCGACCAGCTCGCGGTCGTACACGCTGAAGTCAAGTGCGTCGGCGCCGTCTTCGGCATCGGCCGCATCAGGCGCCTGCTCGAGGTGCGGCGCACGGGGCGTGACGTCGGCCTCTGCAATCTCAGCATCGGCATCGGCATCGGCATCGACCATGCCCTGGCCCGGCGCCTCTTCCATCTCGAAGAAGCGCACCGCAGCAGCGCTGCCCTGCGGGGCCTCCGCGGTGATCTCCTCAATCACCGTCGCCGGGGACGGCTGATCGGCGCTCTCTCCTTCACCGACCGCCGCCTCCCCGCCGACGTCCGCATCCTCGGCAAAGGCATCTGCCTCGCCCGGCGCGAGTTCGCTGGCCTGGAGGCCGATCACGGGCCATTGCCCGTCGTCGTCCAGGGTCTGCTCTTCCTCGATCACGTGCAGGCCGGCCTCGAGCGCGGCTGCCAGCGTGACCGGTTCTGCAAAACCCGGCACAGCCATTTCATCCTGCAGGCTCGACAGCTCGCTGTCGAGTGGCAGTGCAGCAGCGTCGTCAATGACGCGGTCATCGCCACGGCCCGAATCAAAGGACAGCGACGTATTCAGGTCGATCGCGTCAACTTCCGCAGGCACCGGCAGCTCTTCCGCGTCACGGTCATCCACCGGCAGCGCACTGGCGTCGAGGTACGGCGACAGATCGTCGGCCATGGTCAGATCAGCGTCGTCGACCGTCACGATCGTGGGCACGGCATCTGCTTCGGCCACTTCGACAGCAGGCGCACTCTCGACCGGCTGGATCGATTCAATCGCGCCGGTGTCCGCCACGGCAGGTTCAGCTTCGCCTGGCACCGACGGCCAGCCGGCGTCGAAGTAACGCGAAAGATCATCGCTGGCGGTCAGCTCGCCCACGTCCAGGCCGCTGTCGGCCGCGACATCCAGCGGCTGCGGCTCGGCTGCAGCTGGAACCGGTTCCAGCGCATCTTCGGCAAGCAGCTGCGGCTCGGCAATGAGATCGGGCGCCGCATCGAAAGCGGACGGCATGCCGGTTTCGTCCAGCGCGTCCAGCCCAGACAGCGGCGCTTCGGCTTCGGATGCCTGCTCGACATCAGCCGCCAGCTCGACGCCCTCCTCATCCTCGTCTTCCAGCGCGAACAGCGGCCAGCGTGCTTCCGGCAGCTCGCCGGCCAATGCCTGCAGCCGCTGCACCAACGCGCCCTGCGGAACAATGCGCGGCTGTTCGGCCTGCAGCGCCTCCATGGTCGCGGTGATCGCCTGCGCAGTCGCATCCAGTGCGGCAACGCCTTCGTCGCCAGGCACCACGTCGGCGGCCAGCGCGCGCTTGATGTAGGACTCGGCACCGCCGGTGACCGCCGTGATTTCCGGTACTTCGGTCATCGCGAAGGCGCCGTTCATGGTGTGCACTGCGCGCAGCAGCGCGTCGCTGACCGGCTGCGGTGCCTGCTGCGCCGAGCGCAGCCAGTCCTGCAGGGTGGCCTGGTGGACTTCCACTTCGGCTTCGAGGATCTCGCGCAGCACGCTGTCGATGTTGGCTGGCGTGCCTACGGCCTCGGGCACCGGCTCGGCTTCGTCCTGCACCGACGCGATGGCTTCGGCCGCCAGGATGCGGCTGATCTCGTCCTCGCCTTCGGCCACCGGTGCCACAGGCGCGGCCGCTACCGGCAGCGGCACGTAATAGGTTTCCTCACCGGCGCCGACACGATCGGCGATGGCCTGCATCGCCTGCAGGTCCACGCTGATGCGCTGGCCATGGCGCAGCGCGGCGTTCAGCTGCGGCAGCGCGGCGTGCGCGTTGTCGACCATGGCCAGCACAGCCGGCGAGGCCGGACGGCTGCCGTCCAGCACGCGGTTGAGCATGCCCTCGATCTTCCACGCGAACTCACCCAGGGTGCGGGCACCGACCAGGCGGCCACTGCCCTTGAGGGTGTGGAAGATGCGCCGGATCGGCCGCAGCCGGTCCATGTTGTCCAGCTGCACACGCCATGCCGGCAGCAGCGTGCCAAGGTTGGCCAGCTCGTCGTCGAACTCTTCCAGGAACACCTCGCGGATGTCTTCGTCGATGTTCTCGGCATCGTCGTCGAAGCCCGCCTCGAAGCCGGCCTCGGTCCCAGCCACGACCGGGATGTCCGCAGCGGGCGGAGTCGCCATGGCCTGCGGATTGAAGTCGGCCGCCGCGGCGCTCAGCTCGGCAAAGAACTGCGCGTCGGCTTCGCTGAAATCGATGGGCGCGATGGTGTCGATATCAATCACCGACACCGCCGGTGCCGGTGCATCGGAGGCCGGCGCCAGCACCTCGGCCATCGGCGCGGGCACGTCCTCTGGCACATCCGCCGGAACGGCGTCCACTCCGGCAACCACAGGGCTTTCGTCTACCCGCAGGGGCGTGGCGGCATCGACGATCTCCAGCGACGGATGCAATCCGGCGTCGTCGTCCAGCGACAGCGTCTCCATCGCGTGCAGCGACAGCACGTCGTCGGCATTGTCCAGCGCATCGGCGTCGAAGCGGAATACCACGTCCTCACCGGCGGCAACCGCATCGTGCTCGGCAGCGACCGGGTCGAACACCGGCGCGGCAAAGTCAGCGGTGTCGAAGGGCACCGACGCTTCGACGTCGTCCTCGACAGCCATCACGGCCACATCGGCCACTGCCGGCGGCGTTGCCTCCAACAGTGTCCACTGCGGCGCCGATCCCACTCCGGTTTCGGCCCGTTCGAAACTGACCGGGTCGAAGCTGGCGAAGGTCGGACTGCGCTCGTCTTCGGTACTCGTGGCCGGATCGGAGTCGGAATGGAACGGTGCGAGATCCCATTGCGGCACGTCGGGTGCAGGCGCGCTGGAGGCGGCGAAGACCAAGGGCGCATCTGCGTCGTCCTGCAACGACAGCGGTGCGGATGCAGCGCTCCCCAGCGCACCGAACATCAGGCTGTTGTCCACCACCTCCGGTGCAGGCGTGGCAGGTGGCGGATCAAAGGTAAAGTCCGGCAGCGGCACCGGCACAGTGCCGGCGGCGGGCGCGGCCGGCTGCACCGGAATCTCGATGCGCTCCGGCTGCAACGGCTCGGCCTGCAGCGCTACCGGCTCGCGTTCGATCAGCAGCGATGCGAATGGAATCGGCGCGGCGGCAACAGGTTCCACCGCGTTGCGGTCCGGCAACGGCCAGTAGCGCAGCGCTTCAAGGCTGCTGCGGGTGATGTCGAGAATGTCCTCGCGGCCCGGGCGGCGGTCGCGCAGTGCTTCGAGGTAGTACTCCAGGCTGGCCATGGCATCGGCCAGGGTGTCCAGCTGACGGCCACTGGGCACGCGCTGGCGACCGATCAGCTCGGCTTCGATGTACTGCTGCACACCGCGCAGGTAATCGGCAGCCGTGCCCAGATCCAGCATGCGCAGCGCGCCAGAGACATCGCCCAGCAGGCGCGGCACGTCCTGCAGCTCGGCATGGTTCCAGCTGGTTTCAATGAACGCGACGAAGTGCTCACGCGCGGCGGCGAAGTTGGCGATGGCCTCATGCGCCAGCACTTCTACCGTGCGCCGGTTCTCCACCGCGCTCGGATCGTCCGCGCCACTGCCGCCGGCGCCCAGATGAGCAACCTGGTCATCCAGCGAGGCATCCACGTACAGCAGTGCCCCGGCGATATCCAGCAACAGGTTCTCGTCGATCTGCTGGCGCCCTTCGACCACGCCACGCAGTGCATCACGCTGCTGCACGACCACGCCACGGGCAACGCCCAGGCCCATCATGCCCAGCGTATCGGCCACCGCACCGAGCTCGTTGGCCTGGGTCTGCAGCTGCTCCGGCGCACCGCCGGTACGCAGGTGCAGGTCCAGCGCATCCTTGATGCGCAGCAGTTCTTCCTTCACTGCACTGCCCACGGTATCGAGCAGCTCGCGGTTGCGCCCGCTCAGACTGCCGCGGGCATGGTCCAGCTCGGCCTCGGTGGCGGTGACGCTGTCCGGTGCGAATGCCAGCAGTACGCTGTCATGCACGCCTTCTTCGCCACGTGCGGCACGGATCTCGTTGAGCAGCGGCATCAGCACGATCGGGATATCGCGATGCCCGTTCTGCAGGCGCTCCAGGTAGTCAGGCAGCAGCACGCTGCCACGCATCAGGGTCGCGCAGGCTTCATCCCGATCGGCCACACCCCCAGCGCCGATGGCATTGGCCAGCTGTTCAAGCTCCTCGGCCACCATCGCCGGGGCATACAGTTCGACCATGCGCAGGGTGCCCTGCACCTGGTGCAGGTAGCCGGCGCAGATGCGCATGCGGCTGGCATCGGCCGGGTCTTCCGCGTAGTACTCGACCTCGTTGCGCACCTGGCGCAGGGTCTCGTCCAGCTCAGGCTTGACCCAACCCAGCGCTGCGTGGCTCATCGCATCGCGCAGACTGCTCATGGACGCGCTCCGTTCGCCGCCGCGCGGAAGCCGCGCGAGTTCTGGCGTGGGGAATGGAAATGCTTCATCGACTGGTTCCTTGCTCGCCGCCCTGCCCGCGTCACGCCGGCAGCTTGAAGTCGGCGACCGAACGACGCAGGTCGGCCGCCAGCTGCGCGAGGTGGCCGATCGATTCGGCGGTCTGCCCGGCACCCTGCGAAGTCTGGCCGGTGATCTGCCGGATCACGCCCATGGTGCGGGTGATGTCCGAGGCCGCGGCGGACTGCTGCTGGGCGGCGATGGAGATGTTCTTGATGAGGGTGTTCAGTGCATTGGACACGCGTTCGATTTCGGTCAGCGCGGTGCCGGCGTCCTCGGCCAGGCGTGCACCGGACACCACTTCGGCGGTGGTCTGTTCCATCGAGGTGACCGCTTCGTTGGTATCGGCCTGAATGGCCTGCACCAGGTTCTCGATGCGTCGGGTCGCGCCGGAGGTACGTTCTGCCAGGCGCTGCACTTCGTCGGCCACGACCGCGAAGCCGCGGCCCGCTTCACCGGCCGACGCTGCCTGCACCGCAGCGTTCAACGCCAGGATGTTGGTCTGCTCGGAAATGTCGTTGATCAGTTCCACGATCGAGCCGATTTCCTGCGACGACTCGCCCAGGCGCTTGATGCGCTTGGAGGTTTCCTGGATCTGGTCGCGGATCTGGTCCATGCCCTGGATGGTCTCGCGCACCACGCCGGCACCCTCGGCGGCGATCACCACCGAGCGCTGCGCCACGTCGGCCGACTCGGCCGAGTTGCGCGACACCTGTTCGATGCTCGCAGCGATTTCGCCGATGCGGTCCGAAGCCGAAGTGATCTGGTTGGCCTGGTGGCCCGCCGCCTCTGCCAGCTGCATGGCGGTCGCCTGGGTTTCCTGGGTGGACAGCGCGACCTTGGCCGAGGTGTCGTTGATGGTGGTCACCAGGTGGCGCAGCTCGTCGACGGCGTAGTTGATCGCGTCGGCGATGGCGCCGGTCATGTCCTCGGTCACCGAGGCCTTCACTGTCAGGTCGCCCTCACCCAGCGAGGAAATTTCGTCCAGCAGCCGCATGATCGCCTGCTGGTTGCGGCTGTTGAACTCCACCTGGGTCTGGTAGCGCAGTTCCTGCTCGCGCGAGCGGCTGCGCACGTTGGTGGAGACGAAACCGATGATCGCAATCAGCGACAGCGCACCGGAGACCACGCCGATCCAGAAATTCGGGAACAGGCGGGTATCGGACACCGAACCGAACGAGGAGAACGCCTCGAACAGCTTGCGGCTGTCGTCCAGCATGTGCGCCGAACCCTGGCCCAGTGCGGTGGCCGCCGACTGCGCGGCGAACAGCTGGCGCGAGCTGGCCAGGATCGCGTCGGCGTCCTGCTTCATCGCTTCCCACTTCTGCTGCGACTGCTCCAGCGCGGCCACGGCGGCGGCACCGCGCACGGCGGTGATGCCCAGTTCCTCGTTGCCGTTGCGCAGGCCGTCGAGCACCTGAGAGAACACGGTGATGTCACGGGCCAGTGCATCGCCCGAGGTGGCAGCGGCGCTGCCACCGGCACGCATTTCCGTCACGCGGCGGGCCATGGAGCCGGCCACCACCACCTGCTGCAGGGCGCTGTACACCTGCGACGACGGCGCGCCGGAAGCGGACATCGCACGCACCAGCTCGTTCAGCTGGGCCTGTAGCCCCGGCACGGCGCCGGTGAAGTTGTTGGCGTTGCCGGCCAGGGCCAGCACCGCCGGTTCACTGGCGACCAGCTGCCCGGCCTGCTTGCCCAGCGGCGCCCAGGTTTCGCCCAGGGTGGCGATCGCACCGGACACGCCCGGTTCCTTGCCGTAGCGCCCCTGCAGGGTCGACACGTTCTGTTCGATCGCGTTGCGGGTGGCCTTGAAGGCGGTGAACGCCTGCGCGTTGCCGCCCACCGCGTCACGGCCCTGGTTGGCCAGCTGCTGTGACAGCACCTGCAGGTCGGCCGCCTTGGAACCGGCATCGGCCAGGCGACTGCCCTGCCAGGTGGCGACGCCGGTGTTGACGCCGAACAGGATCATCGATGCCAGCAGCAGGAACAGCCAGAGGTTGCTGCCGCCCAGCCGCAGCTTGCCGGTCTTGGTGGCGTCCGAAGCAGTACTCATCGTTCAACCTCGATCTTCAATGCAGGGGGCGTTGCCCGGCCTCAGGCCGCGGCTTGCCGGAATTCAGGGGTACGCGACAGCAGCGAGAGCGAGAACACGCCCCAGTCGTGGTCGTCGGCGTGGAAGGCGCGATCGACGAAGTGGCCGTAACGCCCTTCGGCCAGCGTGCCGGCTTCGATCTGCTGGTCCAGTTCGAAACTACGCTGGCCGAACAGCTCATCGATGGTCAGCGCGACGTCGCCGCCGGCCTGGCGCATGATCAGCACGCGCTGGCCTTCCTGCTGCACGGTACGCGTGCCTTCCAGGAAGTACTTCAGGTCGACCACCGGGAACAGGTTGCCGCGCAGGTTGCCCACGCCCAGCAGCCACGGCTGTGCGCACGGCACCGGGGTGACCGGCGGCATCGGCACGATTTCCACCACTTCGCGGAAATCGGACACCAGCCGGCGCTGGCCGACGCGGTAACCCACGCCACGCCAAAGGTCCTGGGCGAACTGCCGCTCGGGCAGCTGCACCGCGTGGGCCAGGCTGCGCCGTTCGTAGGCTTCGAGAATGTCGAAGGGCGAGCGCATCAGGCCACCAGTTCGTTGATCCGCGCGATCAGTTCATCCTCGCGCGGCGGCTTGACGATGTAATCGGCCGCGCCCTGGCGCAGGCCCCATGCCTTGTCGGTTTCCATCGCCTTGGTGCTGACGATGATCACCGGGATGTGCTTGATCGCCGCATCACGGGCCATCGCACGGGTGGCCTGGAAGCCGCTCATGCCGGGCAGGACCACGTCCATCAGCACCAGCTGCGGCACCTGGTCGCGTACCAGTTGCAGTCCATCCTCGGCGTTGTCCGCTTCCAGCACCTCATGGCCGGCACGGCGCAGCCACTGGGTGAACACCGCGCGGTCGGTCGGTGAATCCTCGATCAGAACGATACGAGCCATTGTGCCTTTCCCCCCTGGTCAGGCGTTGACGTATGTGCGGATGGCACCCAGCAGTTCTTCACGCGTGAAAGGCTTCGTCAGGTACTGCTCCGAGCCGACGATGCGTCCCCGCGCCTTGTCGAACAGGCCATCCTTGGACGAGAGCATGATGACCGGGGTCGCCTTGAACAGCTGGTTGCCCTTGATCAGCGCACAGGTCTGGTACCCGTCCAGGCGCGGCATCATGATGTCGACGAAGATGATCTGCGGTTGCTGGTCTGCGATCTTCGCAAGCGCTTCGAAGCCGTCGGTGGCGGTGACCACCTCGCAGCCTTCGCGCTTGAGCAGCGTTTCCGCAGTCCTGCGGATGGTCTTCGAATCATCGATGACCATCACCCGGAGTCCTGCGAGTTCCCCGCCCGCAGTCGTGTTTTCAGTCATTGCCTATCCCCAAGCGCACGGCCCGATCTCTGGCGGGGGCCGCTACGAAAGCGTATCTATATCGCACTTTCCGCGCCCGCTTCAAGGCCGCCCCATGGCGCGGGGCATGGCACCCTCCTGAACGTGACGGGTTTCGCAATGCGTGCGCGGGCGCCGGGCGGACGCTGCGTTGCAGTACGGCGGGGAGGCGCGCGGGCGGCGTTGCCGCTACCATCAACGCCTTGCCTGACAGGTGCGCCCATGCCGTTGAACGTCATCGTGGTGATGGACCCCATCGCCCACATCAAGATCGCCAAGGACACCACCTTCGCCATGCTGCTGGAAGCCCAGCGCCGCGGCCATGCCCTGCACTATGTGCGCCCGGGCGGCCTGGCCCTGGAGGGTGGCGTAGCGGTGGCCCAGACCGCACCATTGCAGGTGCGCGACGACCCGGCCGGCTGGTATGAGCTGGGCGCATTCAGCCGCACCGCATTCGGCCCCGGCCAGATCGTGCTGATGCGCAAGGACCCGCCGGTCGACGCCGAATACATCTATGACACCCAGGTGCTGGACGTGGCCGCAGCGGCCGGCGCCTGCGTGGTCAACAACCCGCAGGGCCTGCGCGACTACAACGAGAAGCTGGCCGCCCTGCTGTTCCCGCAATGCTGCCCGCCGACCCTGGTCAGCCGCGACGCCAAGGCGCTGAAGGCCTTTGCCCTGGAACACGGCCAAGCCGTCCTGAAGCCGCTGGATGGCATGGGCGGCCGCTCGATCTTCCGCAGCGGCCAGGGCGACCCGAACCTGAACGTGATTCTGGAAACGCTGACCGACGGCGGCCACAGGATGGCACTGGCGCAGAAGTTCATTCCCGACATCACCGCCGGCGACAAGCGCATCCTGCTGGTCGATGGCGAACCGGTCGACTACTGCCTGGCGCGCATCCCGCAGGGCGACGAATTCCGCGGCAACCTCGCCGCCGGCGGCCGCGGTGAAGGCCGCCCGCTGAGCGAGCGCGACCGCTGGATCGCCGCCCAGGTCGGCCCGGAGATGAAGCGTCGTGGCATGCGCTTCGTCGGACTGGACGTGATCGGCGACTACCTGACCGAGGTCAACGTGACCAGCCCGACCTGCGTGCGCGAACTGGACGCCCAGTACGGCCTGAACATCGCCGGCACGCTGTTCGACGCGCTCGAGGCCGGCCTGCGCTGATGCCGTCCGCACCTGCCGTCCTGCCCCCGCCACCGCGCGAAGCGCAACGGCTGGGGGCGACCATCGCGCTGTCTGTGCTGGTCCACGCCCTGCTGATCCTGGGCGTGGGCTTCGCCGTGAAGGGCGATGCACCGCTGGTGCCGACGCTGGAAGTGATCTTCAGCCAGACCCGCACCGCGCTGACGCCGAAGCAGGCTGATTTCCTGGCCGCGGCCAACCAGGAAGGCGGTGGCGAGCACGACCGCGCACAGCGTCCGCGCGACAACCAAGCCGGTATCGTGCCCCAGGCCCAGTCCGGACTCAGCCCGGTGCCACAGCAGCAGCAATCGGCCGCGCCGGTTCCACCGCCGCAGGCACGGGTGGTCAGCAGCCGCAATGGCGAAGAAATGGTGACGCAGGCGCAGTCCCGGCCCACGCCGGATCAGCCCGAACCGGACGCACCGCTGAGCGCGCGCGAACAGCGCGACGTGGAGATGGCGCGATTGGCCGCCGAAGTGCACCTGCGCTCGGCGCAGTACGCCAAGCGCCCGAACCGCAAGTTCGTGTCGGCCAGCACGCGCGAATATGCCTATGCCAATTACCTGCGCGCGTGGGTCGATCGCGCCGAGCGCGTAGGCAACCTGAATTACCCGGATGAGGCGCGGCAGCGCCGTCTCGGTGGCCAGGTGGTGATCAGCGTGGGCGTGCGCCGCGATGGCAGCGTGGAGAGCAGCCGGATCCTGCGTTCGAGCGGGACGCCGCTGCTGGATGAGGCAGCACTGCGGGTGGTGACGCTGGCCCAGCCGTTCCCTCCGTTGCCGAAGACCGAAGACGAAATCGACATCCTGCAGGTCACCCGCACGTGGGTGTTCCTGCCTGGCGGCACCCTGCACGACGACCGGTAGGGGTTTGTTACCCGGGCCTGCGGCCCGGGACCCGCAGAGGCAACGGCCACAGCCGAAGCAACAGCAGAAGCGGCGGCGGGGATGCTGGACCTGGCGGGGCGGTGTGGGCTTGCAGGACACGCCGTAAACCCCCAGACCGGCCCAGCCGCTGGCGGCTGTGCGTTCGGGCGCTTGCGAAGCAGTGCTTCGCAACCAAAGCGCCCTCACCCCTGGGGGCTCGATGGCGCCTTGCTCGTGTGCGCTGTCCTGCGCACACGGCAAGACCGGGGCGCTGGGCGTCCTGCCCAACCCGCCCGAGGCATGCCTCGGGCCCATGGCGCCAACGGTCCTGCAAGCCCACACCGCCCCACCTCCGACAGATCGCGGCGCATCATCGGTAGGTGTCGACCTTGGTCGACACACATCCACGCAACGCGTGGATGCGAGCGAAGCGACCCGCTTTTGACTTTGATTCTCTTTTTTGATTTTCCGTGGCGGACGCACACGGAAACTGTCCGTGGCCGGGCGGGTGGGCTGCGCAGGGGCGTGAGCCGCATGGA
>NZ_JAOCCT010000049.1:0-29631 GCF_029840555.1 Stenotrophomonas sp. GD03877
CCCCCCGCAACCGGACCCACCCCGCCAACCCTCAGGAGACCAGCTTTTGCTGTTGCTTCGGCTGTTGCCGTTGCATTGAGCAGGTGCAGGGCGCAGCCCTGCAAAAGAAAACTTCCTACCTCATGGCCACTGCATCTCGCCCTTGGCCACCTTCGCACTCAGCTCCAGCGATGCGACGCCATCCAGCTTCGGGTAGCGCGACTGCATTGCTTTCACCAGTGCCGCACTGTCCTTGGCCTTGGCCGCCTCGGCATCGAACGCGCGGATGTAATCTGCGGTGAAGCGCAGCGCACTCGAATCCAGTGCGGCACCCGGTGCGTAATGCCCCGGTACCACTACTTTCGGCTTCAACGCCTGCAACCGCTGCAGGGTCTGCAGCCAGTCGGTGTGCGACTTCGGCGTCTGCGTGTCGGCCATCCACACGTGCTCGCCCGCCACCACCGGAATGCCACCGACGATCGCGCGCAGCGACGGCACCCACAGCACCGTGCGGTCCGGGGTCGGTCCGTCCAGGCCGATCAGCGGCAGGCGCTGGCCTTCCAGTTGCAGGGCATCGCCATCCAGCACCTGCGGCACCACGATGCGGGCCGGCACGTCGGCACCCATCTTCGGGCCCCAGTAGGCCAGCTTGCCGGCCTGTGTCTGCTGGATGTGGGCAACGGTCTGCGCGGTAGCGACGATGCGCGCCTTCGGGAACGCATCCTGCAGCGTGGCCAGGCCGAAGTAGTAGTCCGGATCGCCGTGGCTGATGTAGATCGTGGTCAGCTGCTTGCCGCTGGCGCGGATCAGCTCGACCAGCTTGCGCGCGTCGCTGGCACCGAACTGCGCATTGACCAGGATCGCGTCGTGGCGGCCTTCGATCAGCACCGAGGACACCGAGAACATCGCCTGCGGGCCGGGATGGAAGGTCTGCAGGTGCAGCTGGGATTTCGTTGCCGTGGCCGGCACCGGGGTGGCCGATGCGGCCATCAGCGGCGTACTGGTGAAACTGGCGGCCAACGCGAGGGGAAGCAGCAGGGCAGCGGTGCGCATGGGGAATTCCTTGTGTCGGATGGGGAGCCGAGCGTGGGCTATGCCGGGCGTCCTTGCCCGGCCCCCTACGGGCCGTCGCAAGCGACGTTGGCAACGGCTCCTGCCGTTGCCTTCGGCTCTACAGGGAGGTAGCGCCGGGCCATGCCCGGCGGACGGCATGATCAATACGCTGCCGTGATGATCTGCTTCGGGTACTGGTGCGCTTCCAGCTCGGCGACGAACGCCGCGCCATAGTCGGCGTAGCTGATGCGGCTGTGGCCGCTGGTATCGGCAAGGAAGGCCTTGGGCTGCACGCGGTACTGGCCGCGCTCTTCCCCCGGGCCGATTTCTGCGGCCGGCGAGAAGAAGGTCCAGTCCAGGTCGTCCACTGCCTGCAGGCGGTTGAACGCCTCGCGATGGGCCAGCGCGTACGGCTTGTAGGCCTCCGGGAAGTAGGGGGTATCTACCAGCTGCACGCCGGGCGCGACTTCCAGGCTGCCGGCACCACCGACCACCACCAGGCGCGGTACGCCGGCCTTGCGTGCGGCGGCGGCCAACTGCGCGGCGACCTCGCCCACACGGCCGATGTCATCGCCGGGGCGCGGGCCGTAGGCACTGGCCAGCACGTCGTGGCCGGCAATGGCGGCGACCAGCGCATCCAGGTCGTCCAACGAGGCGACCACAGGATGCGCACCGGCCAGTTCAGCCGGAAGGTCCTGCGCGCTGCGCACGATGACAGTGAGTTCGTGGCCGCGGGCCAGCGCGTGGCGGGCGATCTGGCGGCCGATGTTGCCGGTGGAACCAACGAGGGCGATCTTCATGGCAGGACTCCGTGGGGCGGTGTGGGGTGGGAATGGGGTCACTCTAGGCTGCTGCAGTTGATCGAAAAACAGCGTATAACGCGTTTGTTTGTTGCAGGAATCGAGCAGATGGACCGACTGACCGCCATGACCGTGTTCGTCGAGGTGGCCGAGCGCGGCAGCCTCACCGCCGCCGCCGAGGTGCTGGACATGTCGCGGGCGATGGTCTCCCGCTACCTGGCCGAGGTTGAAGGGTGGCTGGGTGCGCGCCTGCTGCACCGGACCACGCGCCGGATCAGCCTGACCGGCCCCGGCGAGGCGGCGCTGGCGCGCTTCCGGCAGATGCTGGCGATCGGCGAAGAACTGCAGGGCGAGCTGGCCAGTGATGATCCCGAGCCGCACGGCACGCTGCGGGTGACCGCCAGCGTGTCGTTCGGGCAGAGCCACCTGGCACGGGCCGTGGCCGGCTTCGTTGCGCGCCATCCGGCGGCACGCATCGAGCTGCTGCTGGTCGACCGCACGGTGAACCTGGTGGAAGAGCGGGTGGACCTGGCCGTGCGCATCGCGCGCCAGATCGACCCCAGCCTGATCGCACGGCGCCTGGCCACCTGCCGCTCGGTGTTGTGCGCGACGCCGTCCTACCTGCAGGTGCGTGGCACGCCGACCGCCCCCGAGCACCTGGCCGCGCACAACTGCCTGACCCACCATTACGTCGGTAAAAGCCTGTGGCAGCTGCACCGCGATGGACGTTCGCTGTCGGTGGCGGTGGGCGGCAACATCAGCGCGAACGAGGCCTCGCTGCTGCTGGAGGCGGTGCGGGCCGGTGCCGGTATCGCCATGCTGCCGACCTACCAGGTGGCGCCGCTGCTGCGCAGTGGCGAGCTGATCGAACTGCTGCCCGAATTCAGCCTGGACGAACTCGGCATTCATGCCGTGTACGCGTCACGGCGCCAGCAGCCCGCTATCATGCGGCGATTCCTGGATTTCCTGGGCGAGTGTTTCGCCAGCCCGGCCTTCCAGGATCTGGATTGGCGCCCACCGGGCAAGGAGAACACATGAACCATGGACAGGCCTTGATCGACCACAACCGTGCTGCCTGGGACCGCCAGGCCAGCGAAGTGCGCGAATGGTCGCGCCCGGTGGAAAGTTCAACGATTGCCGCCGCGCGCGAAGGCCGCTGGCAGGTGCACCTGACGCCCCGCGCGCTGCCGCTGGACTGGATGGGTGATGTGCGCGGCCGTCGCATCCTGTGCCTGGCCTCGGGCGGTGGCCAGCAGGCACCGGTGCTGGCCGCTGCGGGCGCTGACGTCACCGTGTTCGACCTGTCCGACGGGCAGCTGGAACAGGACCGCAGGGTCGCTGCGCGCGATGGCCTGCAGCTGCGCACCGTGCAGGGTGACATGCGCGATCTGCACGTGTTCGCCAACGACAGTTTCGACGTGGTGTTCCACCCGATCTCGAACCTGTACGTGCCTGACGTGCGCCCGGTGTGGACCGAATGCCGCCGTGTGCTGGCACGCGATGGCATGCTGATGGCCAGCTTCTACAACCCGGTGCTGTTCGTCGGTGCGCGCGATCCGCAGCTGGATGCACAGGGCCTGATCCGGCCGCAGTACGCCATTCCCTATTCGGACCTGGAAGACCTGCCGCCAGCCGAGCGCGAGGCGAAGCTGGCACGGGGCGATGCACTGACCTTCGGCCACAGCCTGACCGAACTGATCGGTGGCCAGCTGGATGCCGGCTTCATCATCGATCGCTTCATGGAGGACTGGCAGCCGCAGCCGCGTTTCCTGATCGACCGTTACCTGCCCACGTTCCTGGCTACCCGCGCGCGCCGGATCGGCTGAGGCGGATCGGTGCAAAAACCAGCGGCGTACAATGGACGGCCCCACGTCATGCAGGTGCCGTCCCTTGTCGTATCCCTATCCACTGGTCGTGTTCGACCTTGATGGCACGCTGGTCGACAGCGCAGCTGATATCGCCGAAGCGCTGAACCGCACGCTGGAGGACATCGGTGTGGCACGCGTACCGGAAGCCACGGTGCTGGGCTGGATCGGCGACGGTGTGCGCCGCCTGGTCGAGCAGGCCGTGCATGCCGCGGGTCGTGAGGTCGACCTGGCCGAGGTCATGCCGGTCTTCATGGTGCACTACCGCGAATGCCTGCTGCGCAGCCCGCGCCTGTTCGATGGCGTGGGTGAAGCGCTGGCGCAACTGCGTGCACGCAACGTGCCGCTGGCGATCTGCACCAACAAGCCCGAAGCGCTGGTGCCACCGCTGCTGCAGCACCTGGGCATCGGTGATGCGTTCGCGCTGATACTGGGCGGCGATTCGCTGCCGCAGCGCAAGCCCAGTGGCGAACCGCTGCGGCACATCGCTGCGCACTTCGGGCTGCCGGTGGATGCCTGCCTGATGGTGGGTGATTCGTTGACCGACTACCGCGCCGCCGAAGATGCAGGCATGCCGATCGCGCTGGTGCGTTACGGCTACCCGCGCGGCCTGGACATGGCCACCGCGCATGCGGTGGCGGTGATCGACGATCTGCGTGAATTGCCGGGGTTGGCCGCCGGCGTCCCGGTGTAGAGCCGAGCCCATGCTCGGCTGCTTTGCTGCCTGAGCCGAGCATGGGCTCGGCTCTACAGAGAAAGCGCCGGGAATGCCCGGCGCGTTTCCTCATTTCGGCTGGTAACGCACGCTCAACTGGTACTCACGGCCGGGCTGGTTGAACCACGCCACGGTCTCGTAGTTGCGGTCGAACACGTTGGCGGCACGCGCCAGCAGCGACCACGACGGCGTCAGCGCGTACTCGGCGCGCAGGTCCAGCGTGCCGTAGCCGCCAACCTTCACCGAGTTGCTGGCGTTGTCAAAGCGCTTGCCCGCGCCCTGTACGGTCAGGCCGGCGCGGAAATCGCCGAAGCGACGGTCAATGTCCAGGCGCGCAGTCTGCTGTGCACGGCGCGGCAGCCAGTTGTCAAACTGGGTACTGCCGTGGGTGCGGTTGCGCGGGTCGGTGTAGCTCAGCTGCGCGTTGATGTCGAAGCCGGCCAGCAGCACGCCACCGGTCAGCTCGGCACCACGGATGCGCGCCTTCTCCACCTGCTGCATTTTCATCGTGGACGCATCGTAGGTGATCAGGTCATCGATGCGGGTTTCGTACACATCCATGCCCCAGTGCCAGCCCTGGCCCTGCTGCGAAACGCCGAGGTTGGCGCTCTTGGACTTCTCCGGATTCAACGTCGGCACGCCGCTCCACGGGTCGTACAGGTCGCTGAAGGTCGGTGCCTTGAACGCGGTGCCGTAGCTGGCGTTGACGCGCAGGCCGTGGCCCAGTTCCATCGCCCAGCCAACGCTGCCGGTGGCGTGGTTGCCGAACTGCTGGTTGTCGTCGTTGCGGGCGCTGGCCTGCAGTTGGTGGCGGCCGAAGCGGCCCTGGTACTGCACGAACACGCCGGTGTTGCGGCGGCTGTCGACGAGATACCCGGCGCTGCTGCCGTCCAGATTGTCTTCGCTCCAGTCCACGCCGGCACTCAGCAGCTGGCCCTCGGCCACACCGAAGTCACCCTGCAGCGAGGCGCTGTCACGATGGGTCTGCGCGCTGCCAAACACCCCCGGTGCGCCGAAGTTGTCGGATTCATTGTCGCTGCGGCCGACGTTGGCGGTGAACGCCAGGCGCTCCGACGGGGTGTAGCGCACCTTGCCGGCCAGCACCTGCTGGCGGGTCTCGGAGTAGTTGTAGTAGCCGTCGTAATGGTTCTTGCCATCGGCGCGCAGTGCGCTGCCTTCCACGTTCCACTGGTCGTTGAAGCTGTAACCGCCGCGCAGGCTCTTGGACAGGTTGCGGTAGCCGTCGCGGTCGTGCTCGTCGGCAAAGCAGCCCGCGGTGAACACCGAGGAAGAACCGCGGCAGGCATCGATGCCGTCGGAATGCTGGTAGGCGATGTCGGCACCGAACCAGCCGCGCTCAGTGCCGCCACCAATGCCGCCGCTGGCTTCGCGCAGCCCGTTGCTGCCGCCACCGAGCTGGAAGTGCGGAGCGAAATCGCCCTGGTTGCGACGGGTGAAGATCTGGATTACGCCACCGATGGCGTCGGCACCGTACAGACTGGACTGCGGGCCGCGAACGATTTCGACGCGCTCGATCTGCGCCAGCGGCAGGTCCTGGTACATGGCCAGGCCGAGGTCGGCACTGTTGATGCGCACGCCGTCGACCAGCACCACGGTGTGGCCCGAGTTGGTGCCGCGCAGGAACAGCGAGCTCTGCTTGCCAAGGCCGCCGGTATTGGTCAGGTTGATGCCGGCGCGGCCGCGCAGCAGCTCCTGCAGCGAGGTGGCCTGGCTGGATTCGATCTGCGCGCGGTCGATCACCTGCGCCGGCGCGATACTGTCCTGCAGCGCGATCGGGGTGCGGGTAGCAGTGACCAGGATCTGGTCGAGCGCAGTGGTGTCATCGGCGGCCTGGGCCAGCGCGGGCAGGGTGGCCAGCACGGCCAGGGACAGCATTCGGGACTGCAGCTTCATGGGGGACTCCAGGTGCCACGCACGCCCGCGTGGCGAAGGGGAGGAGCCGCGAAGGCAGGCATGCGCCGACGCCGCAGCGCAGGCTGCGGTCATCCAGCGCCATGCCCACCGCATCGCGACCTGAGGCTTCCGGGCCGGTCTCCGGGCTTGCCGCCGGGTGGCCTGGGGCCACCGTCCAGGCGCCTTCCCATGCCTGCGGCACAGTGGCGGTGTAGCCTGGAACTGACGTGCTTACCGTTGCGGGGGCAGCGCCGGCCTGGCGTGGAATCACGCGTCACCGGCTTCCCGTTTCAACCTGCCGGCCACGGCCGCAGGTCACCTGGAAGTGCGCGCAGTCTACGGCATCGCAGGCGGCCCGTAGCGCCGCGCGTGCTCGACTGCCTTTGCCGTGCCTTTAGAATGGCCCCTTGATCCCGTGGTGCCGTTGCCGATGTCCGCCTGTTTTCCGCTGTTCCCGCGTCGCCTGTACAGGACGCGCGCATGATCCTCGACCTGGTCCGCCATGCCGGCAACGGTCGCGATGAGTTCCTCGATGGCCGCAACGATCCGCCGCAGCTGGCCCGCCTGCCGCAGGAACTGGTCGACGCCTACGCCGCGCAGCCCTGGGAGCGGGTGATCAGTTCGCCACGGCTGCGCTCGCTGCACACGGCGATGGCCCTGGCCACCCCGCGTGGGCTGGACGTGGAAGCGGACGAGGAATGGGAAGAGCTGGATTTCGGCGATTGGGACGGGCAGTCGCTGTTCGACCTGCCGGAGGATGCACTGGCGGCCTTCCACGCCGATCCGCATGCATTCCCGCCGCCCAACGGCGAAAGCTGGGGCCACTTTGAACGGCGCATCGCGCGCGCGCTCGATCGCCTGCTCGATGAGGACGATCCGGTGCCGACGCTGGTGGTCAGCCATGGTGGCCCGCTGCGCATGGTGCTGTCGCAGGTCTGCGGCCTGCCAATGTCGTTGTGCTGGGCCCTGCGCATCGACCACGGCACGCGCCTGCGGGTGTGGCTGGAACGCGGTGAGGTCGGGCTGGTGGGCGAGCTGCTGGAGCTGCAGCAGCCCTGATCTGCTCTTGTAGAGCCGAGCCATGCTCGGCTGCACTTCGATCAGAACAGCCAGCCTAGCGTGGGCTCGGCGCTACAGAAGGGCGCGGCTCAATCCTCGTCCGCGCCCTCGGCAACGCTGTCTTCAGCGTCATCGTCGGCATCGAAGCGCTGCTCATGTACCGGGCCCGACGCCGGGCCGGCTGCCTTCAGCGGATGCGCGGCGATGCGCGCTTCATAGTCCTGCACCAGCGCATCGCGCTGCGGCTCGCTCAGTTCCTGCCAGTGGCAGTCCAGCAACGCGCCTTCCAGGGAATACAGCAGGTTCAGGCTGGGCTTGAAGCCCGCGCGCTTGACCTTGACGAACGCGCCGACGGCGCCGATCGCAACCAGGTCTTCGCGGCTGCGCAGGCCGACCTGGCGCAGCCACGCCGCACTTTTCGGGCCGATGTTGCGCAGCTTCGGTGCGCTCATCCCAGCGCCTCGACGAACACGCGGGCGATGGCTTCCAGGCCGGCCTGGTCGTCGGCATCAAAGCGGCCGACCTTGGGGCTGTCGATATCGAACACGCC
The DNA here is from genome assembly GCF_029840555.1 of Stenotrophomonas sp. GD03877. NCBI lineage: Bacteria > Pseudomonadati > Pseudomonadota > Gammaproteobacteria > Lysobacterales > Lysobacteraceae > Stenotrophomonas > Stenotrophomonas sp. GD03877. The sequence continues at coordinate 7,936 of NZ_JAOCCT010000049.1, forward strand.
GATCAGTTCCTCGCCGCGCAGCAGCGGCACCACCAGCTCCGAGCGCGAGGCCGAATCGCAGGCGATGTGGCCAGGGAAGGCATCCACGTCGTCCACGCGCTGGGTCACGCGCTGGCTGGCGGCGGCACCGCACACGCCCTTGTCCAGCGGAATGCGCACGCAGGCCGGCAGGCCCTGGAATGGGCCGACCACCAGCTCCTTGCCGTCGTACAGGTAGAAGCCCACCCAGTTCAGGTCGGGCAGGGCGTGGTAGACCAGTGCCGCGAGATTGGCCGCGTTGGCGATGCGGTCGGACTCGGCGTAGACCAGGCCACGGGCCTGTTCCAGCAGCTGGGCGTATTGTTCCGGCTTGCTGCCGGTGAGCGAGGCATTGGCGAACATGCCCGCAGTCTAGCAAGCGCGCCGGGCCGGCGATAATGCACACACAGTTGCCCTGTTGGAGCCCTTCGATGCCGTTGCCCGCCACGCTGCCGCCCGCCCTGTTCGTTACCGGCACCGATACCGAGATCGGCAAGACCGCCACCAGCACCGCCTTGCTGCATGCGCTGCGCCGGCGCGGCCTGCGCGCGGTCGGCATGAAGCCGGTGGCCAGCGGCAGCGAAGACCTGGGGCAGGGCCTGCGCAACGAGGACGCGCTGGCACTGCAGGCGGCCAGCTGGCCGGTACCGGACTATGCCGATCTGAACCCGTATGCGTTGCGCCAGCCGCTGGCCCCAGAACTGGCCGCCGCCGAGGATGGCGTGCAGGTGGAACTGGCGCCGATCGTGGCTGCATTCGAGCGTCTGCGCGCGCAGGCTGACATCGTGGTGGTGGAGGGTGTCGGCGGTTGGTTGGCACCGGTTTCGGCCACGCTGGACCAGCTCGATCTGGTGCGCGCGTTGCGTCTGCCCGTACTGCTGGTGGTGGGCATGCGCCTGGGTTGCGTCAACCATGCGCGGCTGACCGCGCAGTCGCTGCAGGCCAGCGGCGTGCAGTGCCTGGGCTGGATCGGCAACCACATTGATCCTGCGATGCAGCGCCAGGACGAGAACATCGCCACGCTGCAGCAGCGCCTGCCGATGCCGTCCTGGGGGCGGCTGCCGCATCTGCCGGGGGCGGATGGCCAGATCCTGAGCACGTACCTGCTCGATTGACCTGCTTCCTGTAGAGCCGAGCCCATGCTCGGCTCAGCGGGGACCATTGACGAAGGGCAGCCGAGCGTAGGCTCGGCTCTACAGGAGCTGGCGCGCCGCCAGCTCCCGCGCAATCGCACCCAGCCGCTCCACCGCGCCGATGAAGCGCGCATCCAGCGTCTGGCAGCACGACAGCCGCAGGCAATGCCGGTAGCGCGCGCCGCGCGAATACACCTGGCCGGGCATGAACACGATGTCCTCCTGCAGCGCACGCTCGAACAGCTCGCGCGTATCCACGCCCGGTAGTTCCAGCCACAGCAGGAATCCGCCCTGCGGCTCGGTGGCGCGGGTGCCGGGCGGGAAATGTTCGGCCACGAGCTGGCGCAGCCGCCCTACCTGTTCGCGATACAGACGACGCATGCGATGCAGGTGGTGCTCGTAGCTGCCCGCTTCCAGATAGGCTGCGACTGCGTCACCCAGCAGCTGCGGTTCCCCGCCGGTGGACTGGAATTTCAGCAGTGCGATGCGCTCGGCGAAGCGGCCGCCCTCCAGCCAGCCGATGCGATAGTCCGGCGCCAGCGTCTTGGAAAAGCCACCGACCACCATCACCCAGCCGTTGCGATCAAAGGCTTTCAACAAGGGTGCCGGCGGTTCGCAGAACTGCAGCTCGGCGTACACCGCATCCTCGATCAGGGGCAGTTGCCGTGCGTTGACCAGCTCGGCCAAGCGCTGTTTGGCGGCGGTCGGCATGGTGCAGCCGAGCGGATTGTGCACGGTGGGCATCACCACCAGTGCGGCCAGCGGCGTGTGCTCCAGCAGCGCATCCAGCGCATCCACGTCGAGCCCGTGCTGCGGGTGGGTGGGCAGTTCGATGGCCTGCAGACCCAGGTTGGCCAACAACGGGTAGAGGTTGAAGTAGGACGGCGCCTCGATGCCGACCGCATCACCTGGCTGGGTGACTGCACGCAACGCCAGCTGCAGCGCTTCCATTGCACCGTGGGTCAGCAGCAGGCGCTCGGCGTGGGTGTGCAGGCCCATGCGCGGACCACGGCGCACGATCTGCGCCAGCAGCCGCGGCGAACCATTCGGGCGCGCGTAGGTCTCCACCGTCTGCTGGCCATGGCGCAGCACCTGCGCGGTGTGTCTGGCCAACTGCGCGCCGGGGTAGAACTGGCGACCGCGCGGGCCGGCGAAGGCCAGGTCGATCACGCCGGGGCGACGTTGTGCCTCCAGTACCCGGGCCATCAGCACCTGCTGCAGTGGTGCGGTGGGCGCGGACGGGGTGTCGCGCAGCGACCGTTCCGGCACCGACAATCGTGGCGCAACCTCGAAACCGGCCTTGGGCCGCGGAATCACCAGGCCGGCATCTTCCAGCTGGCGATAGGCGGCAATCACCGTGTTCAGGCTGAGCCTGCGCTGCAGGGCCATCTGCCGAAGCGAAGGCAGGCGGCTGCCTACTGGAAGCCGGCCGCCGTGGATGGCCTCGGCCAGTTCGTCGGACAGCCGTTGGTAGCGGGGTGGGATCATCGCGCTCTGGTCATCTGTATCCATCGAATGTCCCGCCATCTGGTGCTGTACCCATGATGATGGCGAGACTAGCATGTCGTTGTCGGCCGGGCCTGATCGGGGCGCGGCCGATACTTCCCAAGCGCACGGCTGGATGGCCGTGCGTTCTTTTTTTTTGTGTAGAGCCGAGCCCATGCTCGGCTGCTTTTCCGCCAACAGCAGCCGAGCGTGGGCTCGGCTCTACAGAAGAGCAGCGCCAAGCACCGATCAGCCCCAGGGGAAAAGCCGTCAGCGCATCGGCACCAGCGCCGCATCGCGCCGGTACAACGCCGGGAACTGCTTGCCCAGCGCGGCCAGCTTCGGCGCGTCGTAGTAGCGGATGTAGGCCGCCTGCGGGTAGTTCGTCATGTAGTTCTGGTGGTAGCTCTCGGCCGGGTAGAAGTGCTGGCCGCTGACCAGCTGGGTGACGATCGGCGCGCGGTAGCTGCCGGCCTGGCCGAGCTGGGCGATGTAGGCGCGGCTGGCCGCCTGCTGGCGTGCGTCGTCAGTGAAAATCGCCGATCGGTACTGGCTGCCGTGGTCCGGCCCCTGGCGGTTGAGCTGGGTCGGGTCGTGCACTACCGAGAAGAACACCTGCATCAGCTGCCCGTAGCTGACCTGGCGCGGGTCGTAGTCGATTTTCACCGCTTCGGCATGACCGGTCTGGCCTCCGCTGACGCGCTCGTAGCGTGCATCGGCGCCGCTGCCACCGATGTAGCCGGAGACTGCGTTGCTCACACCCTTGACGTGCTGGAACACGCCCTGCACGCCCCAGAAGCAACCGCCGGCGAACACCACGCTGGCGTGGGGGGCGTCATCGCGGAACGCGGCGTCGCCCGTGGGTGCCGGTAGTGCCTGGGTCCGCGCGCTGGCTTCGAGCGGTGCCGCGATGGCGCCGTGGTCAACGAGTAGCACACCGGCGATCAATGCCGTGGCCACCAGACCTGCAACACCGGCGGCGATGCCCTGTTCAAAGGAGAGTTTCATCGTGTGCTCCCGGTTCAACCGAAGGTGAAGGCATAGGCCTGCACACCCGAGTCGAGGAACTCGATCTCGAAGCGATGCGGGCCGACCGTGCCGCGCTGGCGGATCAGCTGGTACAGGCGGTGCTCGTCGACCACACCGCTGCCATCGGCACCGACATCGCTGCCGGCATCGGCGGCAGGCAGTGGCTTGCCGTCCAACAACACGCGGAAGCGCACCGGCTTTCCTTCCTGGGCCGGCGCCAGCACCAGGTGCAGGTCGCGCGCATGGAACTGGAAGGCGATGCGTCCACCGGCCTGCTGCAGCTGTGCCGCTTCGTCGGTGACGGTCCAGCGCCCGGACAGTCCCCACTGGTTCAACGCGAGGGTGGCCGGCAAGGTGTAGTCGAACGCGGCATCACTGCGTTGCCCGCCGGGCGAGGCGAACTGCTCGGCGCGGGCGTGGCCCAGATAGGTTTCCGGCGAGCGCAGATTGCCCATGTCGGCCTGCGCAGCCACACCCTTCAGATCAGCGGCAGCGGGATCAGCCGGTGGCGGCAGATGGGTCTGGCCCGCTTCGTTCAGCAGGCGACGGATCATCTGTTCCGAGCGCGCGTAGTTGCCCTCGCCGAACTGGTGGCCGCGGATGTTGCCCTGCGCGTCGACGAAGTACTGCGCCGGCCAGTAGCGGTTGTTGAACGCGCGCCAGATCGTGTACTGGTTGTCGAGCGCCACCGGGTACTCGACCTTGAGTTGCTGCACGGCCTTCATCACATTGCGCGGGTCACGTTCGAAGGCGAACTCCGGCGTGTGCACGCCGACCACCACCAGGCCGTGGTCACGGTAGCGGCGTTCCCATTCGTGCACGAACGGCATCGCGCGCAGGCAGTTGATGCAGGAGTACGTCCAGAAATCGACCAGCACCACCTTGCCGCGCAGCTGCTGGGTCGCCAGCGGTGGGCTGTTGAGCCAGCCGGTGGCGCCGTCCAGCGCGGGTAGGGTGCCTTCCACCGGCAGCGGTGCATCGGCTGCGGCGTTGGCACCGGCCATCATCATCGGCGGTGCCGCCGGCTGCGCGCCGGGTACCGCATCCAGCAGGCCCTGCTCGATGCGTTCGGTGCTGACCGTCGAAAGACGGGTGAGCAGGCCGGTATCCCAGCCCAGACCGATCGCCACCACCGCCAGCAGCGCGGCTACGCCCAGCACCTTGCGCACGACGTCACCCAGGCCAAGGCGGGCCTGCAGCGCACGGAAAACGCGGCCGCCCACCCACACCGCCAGTGCCAGTGCGGTGATCGCGCCCAGCGCATACGCCAGCAGCAGGGTACTGGTGCCGACGCTGGCACCGTGCAGGGCGGCGCCGGTCAGCACCAGGCCGAGGATTGGCCCGGCGCACGGTGCCCACAGCAGGCCGGTGGCGATGCCGATCAGCAGCGAGGTCCATGCGCCGCCACGCCCGGCGGCATCGGCCGCATCGGCGCGCGCGCTCAGCCGTGCGCCCACCCGCTGGAACGGTGCCAGCAGATGGTCGGCCAGTCGTGGCCACAGCAGGGCGACTGCGAACAACGCCATCAGCAGCAGGGCGATCCAGCGTCCAACCTGGTTGGCCTGCGCCACCCATTGGCTGCCCACGGCGGCGAGGCTGGCGACCACGGTGAAGGTCAGTGCCATGCCCAGCAGCAACGGCAGCGTGCTGCGCAGGAACGGGCGGTCGGCACGCGCGAACACGAACGGCAGCACCGGCAGGATGCAGGGGCTGAGCAGGGTCAGCGCGCCCCCGAGGTAGGCAAGCAGCAACAGCAGCATCGTCAGGCTCCGGAAGCAGGGGAAGAACCGACCGGCACCCGCCAGCCGTCGGCGGTGCCATCCGTGGCGCCGGGAACGAACACCATCGCCGCACCGTTCATGCAGTAGCGCAGCCCGGTCGGGCGCGGACCATCGTTGAACACATGGCCGAGGTGGCCGCCACAGCGGCGGCAGTGCACCTCCACCCGCAGCATCCCGAAGGTGACGTCGCGGTCTTCGCCGATGGCGTTGTGCAGCGGCGCCCAGAAGCTGGGCCAGCCGGTGCCGCTCTCGAACTTGGTGGAGGAGGAGAACAGCGGCAGTGCACAACCGGCGCAGGCGAAGGTGCCCTGGCGGTGTTCCTTGTTGAGCGGGCTGCTGTAGGGGTGCTCGGTGGCCTGCTGGCGCAGTACGGCGTACTGCGCCGGGGTCAGCTGCTGGCGCCACTGTGCATCGCTGTGCATGACCTCGAACTGTCGCGACGGGCGCGCTTCGGCGGCCGCAGGGGCGGCGCGGCTGCAGGCCCCCAGGCCGAACAGGCCGGCGGCGGTGGCAACACCGCCCAGGCCCAGCAGATGGCGGCGGGACAGGGACATGGCGTACTCCGGGAAGGGGCGACGGGGCCATGCTGCGCCCGCCCGGGTCAACGAATCCTCACGCAGGATTCAATTTTTCGTGAGGTATCGGCGGCCGTCCCGCGCCACAATGCAGCCAGCCTCCCCACTGGCCCCGAGCTGCCGATGTCGACCAAACGCGTGCTGATCGTTGAAGACGATGCCCACATCGCCGACCTGCTGCGCATGCATCTGGGCGATGAGGGTTACGACGTCGCCCATGCCGCCAGTGGCGATGCCGGCCTGCGCCTGCTTGAGCAGGATGGTCCGTGGGATGCGCTGGTGCTGGACGTGATGCTGCCCGGCGTGGACGGCCTGCAGGTCTGCCAGCGTGCACGCGCGATGGCGCGCTATGTGCCGATCATCATCATCAGCGCGCGCGGCAGCGAAACGCAGCGCATCGTTGGCCTGGAACTGGGCGCGGACGACTACTTGGCCAAGCCCTTCTCGATGCCGGAACTGGTGGCACGGGTGCGCGCATTGCTGCGCCGCGCCGAGGCGATGGCGCAGAGCGCACGCATCGATGCCGGCGCGATCGAGCTGGGTGGGCTGCAGCTGGATCCGGTTGCGCGTACCGCCTCGGTGGATGGCAACACGCTGGAGCTGACGCCGCGCGAGTTTGACCTGCTGTTGTTCTTCGCCCGTCATCCGGACCAGGTGTTCGCCCGCATGGAGCTGCTCAACCAGGTCTGGGGCTACCAGCACGATGGCTACGAACACACGGTCAACACCCACATCAACCGCCTGCGCAGCAAGATCGAGCCGGACCCGGCCAATCCACGGCGGCTGCTGACGGTGTGGGGCCGTGGCTACAAGCTGGTCGACCCGGCCGGGGCGGCGGCATGATCAAGCCGAACCTGTGGCAGAAGCTGGCGGCGGTGATCGCCGCGCTGATGCTGATGTGCTGCATGGCGCTGCTGGCACTGCAGATGCGTGCCAATACCCGCCACGAGCAGGAGGTGGTGCAGCGGCTGTCGCTGGGCCTGGCCGAGCACATCGCCCAGCGCAGCGAGCTGATGGATACCAGCGGCATGCGCGACGCCGCGGTGCGCGCGCTGTTCGGCCAGTTGATGGCGGTCAACCCCAGCGTCGAGGTCTACCTGCTGGACGACCAGGGCCGCATCCTCGGCCACGATGCGCCCAGTGGGCACCTGGTGCGCAACCGGGTGGACGTGGCGCCACTGCGCCGCCTGCTGGCCGGTGCGCCGTTGCCGATCCTGGGCGATGACCCGCGCAGTGCGGATGGGCGCAAGGTGTTCAGTGCAGCACCGCTGATCGTGCAGGGCCGGCAGGCCGGCTATGTGTACGTGGTGCTGGTCGGCGAGCACCGGCAGATGCTGGCCGACGATCTTGCCGCCGGCAGCCAGTGGAACACCACCTGGTGGTCGGTGGTGCTGGTCGGCAGCCTGGGCCTGCTGGCCGGGCTGGTGGCGTTCTACTGGGTGACCCGCCCGCTGCGACGGCTGACCCGGCGCATTCAGGCGTTCGACATCGACGCACCCACGCCATTGCCGCCGCCGGAGCCGCTGCGCCCCGGCGAGCGCGACGAACTGGTGATCCTCGAACACGCGCACGCACAGATGGCGCAGCGGCTGGGAGAGCAATGGCAGCAGCTGCGCCAGCAGGACCTGCAGCGCCGCGAGCTGGTCGCCAACATCTCCCATGACCTGCGTACGCCGTTGTCGTCACTGCACGGCTATCTGGAAACGCTGGCATTGAAGGACGCCACGCTGTCGCCGGATGAGCGCCGCCGCTACCTCGGTATCGCGCTGGCGCAGAGTGCCAAGGTAGGTCGGCTTGCGCGTGCACTGTTCGAGCTGGCGCGGCTGGAACATGGCGAAGTGCGCCTGGAGTGGGAAGTGTTCGCGCTGCCGGAACTGCTGCAGGACGTACTGCAGAAGTTCGAGCTGGCCGCGCAGGCGCGCAACCAGCGCCTGCACGCCGGGTTCCCGCCGGGCCTGCCGCTGGTGCGTGCCGATCTGGGCCTGGTCGAGCGGGTGCTGACCAACCTGCTCGACAACGCGTTGCGGCATGCGCCGGAGGGTGGCCGGATCGAGGTGTGCCTGCGCGCGACGCCGGACAGCGTGGAGGTGAGTGTTGCCGACGACGGCCCCGGCGTAGCCCCCGCGCTGCGTGCGCAGCTGTTCCAGGCGCCGGCCGCGCTGGGCGCACGACGCGGTGACAACGGTGGCCTCGGCTTGCTGATCGTGCAGCGCATCGTGCAGCTGCATGGGCGCCGGATCGAACTGCGCGACAGCGAGCGGGGTGCGCTGTTTGTGTTTGCCTTGCCGCGCGCGGAACCGGCGGTCTAGCAGGTCGTCTCGCCCTCCACGGCACCGCCGCTTTCCAGTGGCAGGTGCAGGCGGATACAGGCACCGCCCAGTTCGGAGTCGATCACTTCAACGTGGCCGCCATGCTTGTCGGCCACCACCTGCACCAGCGCCAGGCCGAGGCCGAAACCGGGGCTGCCCGGATCCAGCCGCACATAGGGTTGCAGCACCTGGCCGCGCAGTTCGGGCGCGATGCCGGGGCCGTCGTCCTCCACCTGCAGGCACAGCCAGCCATCGTTGACGGTGCTGGCGATGCGGATCTGCCGCCGCGCGTAGCGCAGGGCATTGCCGAGCAGGTTGCGCAACGCCAGTTCCAGCATGTGCCGGTTGACGTTGACCAGCCCTGCCGGCGACAGCGCCTGCTGCACGGGCATCGGCAGCGGCGCGAACTGGGCCACCACGCCGCGCACCAGTGCCGCCAACTGCAGGCGCTGGCGGGTCAGCTGGTGACAGCGACCGAGTGCGGCGTACTCGACGCCGGCGTCGGTGAGGTGCTGCAGCCGATCGACATCGGTGCGCAGGCCGCCCAGCGCGTCGCGCTGTATCTCGTCCAGCGCAGTGTCCTCCAGGTCGGCCAGGCCGAAGCGCATCCGTGCCAGCGGCGTGCGGACCTCGTGTGCCACCGCCTGGGCCAGCACGCGCTGGCTTTCCAGCAGCTGCTGCAGCTGCTCGGCCATGTGATTGAAGGCATTGGCCAGCGGCCGCACCAGCGCGGTGCCGGCGCGTGGCGCGCGCGTGTCCAGCTGGCCGTCGCGCATCTGCCGGGCGGCCTGGGCCAACTGCGAGACGTCGCGCCACAGGCGGTAGACCATCACGTACATCGGCAGCGCCACGGCCACCATCAGGATCAGCAGCAGGATCGCCACGCCGGACACTTCGCTGTCCTGCCACCCCTCATCAGGCAGTGCTTCGTCCAGTGGCCCCAGCATCACGGCATAGTCGCTGTCACCGATCCGCTGCAGGCTGCGCATGTGTTCGAGGTCGATCTGCACCCGGCCGTTGTTGAGCGGCGGTCGCTGGCCGGCCGACAGCTCTTTTTCCGCCTCGGCCAGCGGCACCATCCGCAGGGCATAGGCGAAGTCGGCGTCGAGCCCGCGTGCCAGCGCCGGCCATTGCTCGCGCGGTGTTTCCGCGAAGCGTTGCTGCAGCAGCGCATGGGTGCCACGCATCTCGGCCAACAGGCTGGCTTCGGTGCGGTCTTCCAGCAGCGCATCCCAGGCCCACAGGCCCAGCACGATCAGCAGCAGGTGGGCGACCAGGAAGCCGATGCCGTAGCGCAGGAAGTGGAAGGCGTGGCCGCGCATCGCCGAAGGCGTGCGCTTCATCCCCATGCCGAGCGGCTGAACAGGTAGCCGCGTCCACGCACGGTCTTGATCCGCTCCGGTTGTTCAGGGTTGTCGCCCAGCTTGCGGCGCAGGCGCGAGATGCGTGCATCGATCGAACGGTCCAGGCCATCAAAGGCGATGCCACGCAGGCCGCGCAGCAGTGCATCGCGGTCCAGGATCTGGCCGGCGTTGCTGGCCAGCAGGAACAGCAGGTCGAACTCGGCCGTGGTCAGCTCCAACAGGCCGCCCTGCAGGTGCACATTGCGGGTGGACGGGTCGATGTTCAGCTCGCCGAAGCGCAGGCTGCCGTCGCGCGGTTCGACCCGGCGATGGCGGCGCAGGTGCGCACGCAGGCGGGCCAGCAGCACCCGCGGTTCGATGGGTTTGCCGATGTAATCGTCGGCCCCCAGCTCCAGTCCCAGCACCTGGTCGATGTTGTCGGTGCGGGCGGTCAGCACACAGATGATGCCGTCATAGTGGGGCCGGATCTGCCGACACACTTCGAAACCATCCTGGTCGGGCAGGCCGACATCGAGCAGGACCAGGGCCGGCTTCTCGGCCAGGATCCGGGCCACCGCGCGCTCACCACTGCGCTCATGGGCCACCTGGTAGCCATGCCGCTGCAGATAGTCGCTGACCATCGTACCCAGGCGGGCATCGTCTTCGACCAGTACGATATCCAGCATTTTCAAGGCCTCCGTGGGGCATACGTACCGCCACGGCACGAGCGCGGCGATGCTATCCCAGCCTTCGGGCCACCCGGGTCCAGGGGGCGGGCGCCATTCAGCCGGGGTTGCTGGCGCGCGGGCCGGGCCTCAGGCCTGGCAACAACTTGGCGTCCAGCATAGCTTGTTGCCGTTACAAAACGTTACCTTCGTGATACGTCTGGTGACCATCGCTGACAGCAAAGCGACTGACGCGGGGCAGGTGCGGCGCCGAGCATGGAGTCTCCTCCGCTCCGCGTGCCGTTCCCATGTCGCCCGCCGCCCCCTGCCTGCTGAACCCGTCCCGCCGCTGCCGCTGCGGAGGTGCCCGATGAGCGGCGTGGTCGGCGCCTGGCTGCCCCCCGCCGAGGACGAACAGCTGCTGCAGCAGCTGGCGCCGATGCTGCGCGCCCTGCAGCAGCGCGGCCGGGGCCGCATCGGCTACTGGACCGACGCCGAGGCCGGCCTCGCGCTGGGCCACTGCCGGGCACCCACCGATACGCCGTTGCAGCCGCTGAGCTCGGACTGCGGCCGTTACGTGCTGTGCCTGGACGGCCGGCTGTACAACCGTGGCGACCTGCAGGCGCAGCTGCGCGATCTGCCGCGCAGCTGCAGTGATGCCCGGCTGCTGCTGCAGGCGATCGTTGAATGGGGCGTGGAGCGCGCGCTGTCGCGTGTCGAAGGCGCCTTCGGTTTCAGCGTATGGGACCGTGAGTCGCGCGCGTTGTGGCTGGCGCGTGATCCGGTTGGTGAGCGGCCGCTGTACTACGGCTGGTTCCAGGGCCAGTTCCTGTTCGCCTCGGAAATGAAGGCGCTGCAGGCCTTCGCCGGCTTCGCGCCGAGCATCGACCAGGATGCGCTGAGCCTGCTGCTGCGCCACGACTATGTGCCGGCGCCGCACACCATCTACCGGGGCATCCACAAGCTGGTGGCCGGCGCGATGCTGCGCGTCGATCTGGATGACCACGCTGCCGGCGGTTCCAGCCAGGCGACGGAAGGGGGGACGCGCTACTGGTGTGCACGCGATGCGATGCAGCGTGCGCTGCAGGAGCCCCTGCAGCCGACGCCGAGCCTGGAACAGGCCACCGACCAGCTGGAAGCCGTACTGCAGAAGGCCATTGCCGCACGCATGCATTCGCCATTGGCGTGTGGCGCGTTCCTGTCCGGCGGCACCGACTCGTCGCTGGTGACCGCGATGATGCAGGCCCAATCGACCTTGCCGATCGAGGCGTGGACGGTCGGTTTCGACGATCCCGGCCATGACGAAAGCGATTGGGCCTCGCAGGTCGCGCGCCATCTGGGCGTGCAGCATCATCTGCACCGGATGGATGCGCGGCAGGGCCTGGACCTGCTGCAGCGGCTGCCGCAGGTCTGGTGCGAGCCGTTCGCTGATGTCTCGCAGCTGCCGACCCTGCTGGCCAGTGAACTGCTGGGTGCGCGCAAGCCGGTGGCGCTGACCGGTGACGGCGGCGATGAGCTGTTCTTCGGTCACCCGAGCTATGGCCGCGCGCTGCGCAATGCACGCCTGTGCGGTGGCCTGCCGGACTGGGTGCGCGACCTGGCGCGGCGCAGCGGCAACCGCATGAACGTGGAGCGTGGCCGCCTCGGCGGTTGGCGTGCGCTGGTGGCCGAGGTCGCTGCCAACGATGTGGAAGGGCATTACCTGCAGCGGGTCACCCGCTGGCGCCAGCCGGCGCAGGTGGTGCTGGGCGCGCGCGAACCGATCACGATCTTCCAGCAGCAGGACACTGCGCTGCCGGCAGAGGCGCGTATCCAGCTGCTGGATTTCCGCATGGACCTGGCCGAGGGCATTCTCGCCAAGGTCGATCGTGCCGGCATGGCAGCGGGCGTTGAAACGCGTGCGCCGCTGCTGGACATGGAGGTGGTGCGCTTGGCCTGGCGCCTGCCGCAGCATCTGAAGTACCACGACGGCGAGCACAAGCGGATTCTCAAGCACCTGCTGGCACGCTACCTGCCCGAGCCGCTGGTGTACCGCCCCAAGCGCGGTTTCGGTCCGCCGATGGCACGTTGGTTGGCAGGCCCGCTGCGCGATTGGGCGGAGGCGCTGCTGGATCCGCAGCTGCTGCGCAACCAGGGCTGCTTCGATGCGGCGCGCGTGCGCGGTATCTGGGAAGCGTTCCTGCGCGGCGAGCGCAAGTGGCACACGCACCTGTGGAACGTGCTGATGTTCCAGGCGTGGCACCAGCACTGGCACGGTGGTCGCGGGCGTTGAGGTTCCTTTGCGGTGTGTTCTGCGTGGCGTGTGGCGGATTCGTTCTGCGTGGCGCAGGGCGGAGACCCTTGCGTACGAATGTCCTCCGGCGCCGGCCGTTGGCCGTCGCCTCCCCCTTTACTTCGTACGCAAGGGCCTCCGCCCTGCGTTCGGAGTTCGTCGGTGCCTCATTGAGAAGTTGCCATGAGCACTGAGCTTTAGCTGCCGTAAGCCGAGCCTCGTCGGGGCGGGCAGGGGCCTGGGCAAAGTAAAGGAGGAGGTGACGGCCAACGGCCGGCGCCGGGGGACATTTGCCCAGGCCCCTGCCCGCCCCGGCGGGGCCCATCAGCTCGCAGGAAATCCAGACGAGGAAGCGCTCTTGAATCCAGACAACGGGCAAAAAAAGACCCGGCAGAGGGAGGGATCTGCCGGGTCCGGATTGCGTGGGGGGAGGGACCCACGCAATGAGCGTTGCGTCGCGTCAGTGGTTGTTCGCGTCCGCCGTTGATTCGTTGTAGCCCTGTGCCAGTTCGGACCAGGCCTTGCTGGCCTGCAGGCCGAGCCCGACCATGTCCTGCTGGGCCTGACCCAGCCGCTGCAGGTTGTCCTGCCACAGTTGCGCGCCCTTGGAGAGCGTACCGGCCGCGTCTTCACTGCGGGCCAGTTCGCCCAGCCAACCGCTGGTCGCGGTCAGGTTGCGCTCCATCACCTTCAGCTGCACGCCGAACATGCTTTCCGCGTTCTCCAACGCCAACCGGTTCGCGCGCGTTGCCGCGGCGGCGAGCTGGCGGGTGGCATCACTGAAGCGATCGCTGAAGGCGGCGGCCATGGGGCATCAGGAAGTGGCTTGATGCATTGCAGCATACGCCCTTGATGCCGCATTGCAACAAAAATAACAAAGGCGCCCAAGGCGCCTTTGAAAAACCTTTCAGATCAATGGGTTGATCAGATCTCGGGGCCGCGGTAGCGGCAGCCCGACGTGCAGGTTTCGTGCACGGTGATCTCGCTCAGCGCTGGCAGGCTGGGCTTGAGTTCGTTCCAGATCCACACCGCCAGGTTCTCGCTGGTCGGATTCTCCAGGCCGGGGATGTCATTGAGGTAGTGATGGTCCAGGCGGTCGTAGATCGGCTGGAAGGCCGCCTTCACGTCGCCGAAGTCCATGATCCAGCCGGTCTGCGCACCCGGCTCGCCCTCGACCTTCAGTTCCACTCGGAACGAGTGGCCGTGCAGGCGCGCGCACTTGTGCCCCGGCGGCACGTTGGGGAGACGGTGCGCCGCCTCGAGCATGAAGACTTTGAAGATTTCCATGGCGCGATTGTACGCCGTGGGCGGTTCGGCAGCCTGAGCGGATGTTGGGCTTCCGTGAAGTAACTCTTTCCATCCGGATGAAGAGATGATAGTTTCTCTTATATCCGTATGAAGAGATGTTATTGGCCGGACCCCGGCCAGGCATGGACTACTGCGGAACTTCGTCGTCCTTACCACCTCCCCACATCGTCATGCCCAAGCACACCCTGCTCGTGGCGGCCCTGGCCGTCGCTCTGGCCGCGCCTTTGCCTGCCGCCGCCGAAACCTCCGCCGACGCCAGTGGCGAAGCCAGCACCCTGGCCGCCGTGCGCGTCACCGGCTCCAACATCAAGCGTACCGATACCGAAGCCTCCAACCCGGTGCAGGTGATCGGCCGGCAGCAGCTGGAACAGACCGGCAAGGCCACCGTGGCCGATGTGCTGCGTTCGATCTCGGCCAACACCGGCAACGCCAGCAACGAAACCACCAACAACGGCTGGGCGTCCGGCTCGGCCGGCATCGGCCTGCGCGGCCTGTCGCAGAAAAACACGCTGGTGCTGCTCAACGGCCGCCGCCTGGCCAACTATGGCTTCCCGGCCGGCGGCCTGTCCGACACCTTCGTCGATCTCAACGCGCTGCCGCTGGTGGCCGTCGAGCGCATCGAAGTGCTCAAGGACGGCGCCTCGGCGGTGTACGGCTCCGATGCCGTGGCCGGCGTGGTCAACATCATCACCCGGCAGAACTTCGAAGGCGCCGAGATCGGCGGCAGCTTCGGCGGTGCCGACCAGGGCGGCCTGCACGAGCAGAACCTGAAGTTCGTCGGCGGCCTGGGTGATCTCGACACCGATGGCTACAACATCCTCTTCAGCCTGCAGGGGTACAACCGTGAGCGCCTGGACCAGGACGAACGCAACCTGACCAGGAGCGGCATCTACACCGACAAGCCGGGTGGCCGCTGGAACGGCTGGTCGGCCAAGGGGGCGCGCTACCTGGTCAACGGCGTGTCGGTACCGATGCTCGACGCCAACGGCAACTGCCCGGCCGGCACCACCCGCGTTGCCAGCGCGCCGATTGATGGCCTGTCCGGTGACACCTGCGGCTTCAACCAGGCGCCGTTCACCACGCTGATCCCCTCGACCAAGCGTTACCAGGCCTATGCCAACGGCACCTTCCGCCTGAACGACAACGTCGAGGCCTTCGGCGAAGTGCTGTACAGCCAGATCAAGAGCGCCGCGTGGTTCGGCAGCAGCCCGTTCTTCACCCTGGAGAGCGGCCGCTTCGCACTGAACGCCAACAGCGGCCTGGCCGAGCCGGTGTCGTCGCTGCTGCCGGCCAACAATCCGTACAACCCGTACGGCCGTGCGATCCCGATCGAGTACACGTTCTTCGACCTTGGCGGCACCATCAAGACCAACCGATCCACGGCCTATCGCGGCGTGTTCGGCCTGCGCGGTACCACCGCCAACTGGGACTGGGAAGTGGCTGCATTCGGTGCGCGCAGCAGCGAACGCGAGAGCGTGTCCGGCGGCTTCGCCAACCGCTGGGCGCTGGCCGATGCGCTGGCCACGGGCAGCTACAACCTGCTCAACCCGGCGGCGACGCCGCAGTCGGTGCGCGACTCGATCAACATCGCCACGCTGCGTCCGGCCGAATCCAAGCTGCAGGGCATCGATGCGAAGATTTCCGGCAGCCTGGGCCACACCTGGGCCGGCGAGATCGGCTTCGCTGCCGGTGCCGAGTGGCGCCGCGAGAAGCTTGATTCCAACAACCCATGGCAGATCGATGCCGGCCTGCAGGTGCGCCCGGCCATCGCCGAAGTGCACGGCAAGCGTCAGGTCAGTGCGGCCTATGCCGAAGTGAACGTGCCGCTGGCCTCGACGCTGGAGCTGTCCGCCGCCGCGCGTGCCGACCATTACGATGATTTCGGCGATGCCTTCTCGCCGAAGATCGGCCTGCGCTGGCAGCCGCTGGACTTCCTGCTGGTACGTGCATCGGCCTCGAAGGGCTTCCGTGCGCCGTCGCTGTCGGAGAACTCCAACAGCACCAGCATCGCCTACGGCAGCGTGGTCGACCCGCGTGATCCGGACGTGCCGGGCTCGCGGCAGAACCCGACCTTCTTCACCGTTGGCAACAACGAACTGAAGCCCGAGCGCACCAGGAGCGTGAACTTCGGCGTGGTGCTGTCGCCGTGGGCCAACACCAACCTGAGCGTGGACTACTACCGCATCCAGCTGGACAACCTGGTCGGCACCAACAACACCCAGACCCTGGTCAACGACAACGTGGCCGGCGCGGTGCAGCGCGATGAGCGTGGCAAGCTGCAGGCGGTCTACAACCGCTACCAGAACCTGAGCGAGCTGAAGACCTCGGGCATCGACGTCGAGCTGCGCCAGCGCATCCCGACCGCAGCACTGGGTGACTTCACCGTGTCCTCGGCCTACACCCACGTGCACGACTACCGCCGCCCGACCGTGGTCGGCGGACCGCTGGTGGATTACGCCGGCAGCAACCTGGGCGCGACCCTGCCCAAGGACAAGGCCACCACCACGCTGGACTGGAAGTACGGTGATTTCAACGCCGCCGTGACCTGGTACTACACCAGCAGCTACCGCCAGGAAGCCAGCACCGCCGCCAAGGCCGTGCAGCAGCGCGTCGGCAGCTACAGCCAGTACGACCTGTACCTGGCCTACACCGGCATCGACAAGCTGACCGTGTACGCAAAAGTGCAGAACCTGGCCGACAAGACGCCGCCGTACGACGCCTCGTTCCCGGGCATCCGCGCGCCGTACGACTTCAGCCA
Organism: Stenotrophomonas sp. GD03877; assembly: GCF_029840555.1. Taxonomy (NCBI): domain Bacteria; kingdom Pseudomonadati; phylum Pseudomonadota; class Gammaproteobacteria; order Lysobacterales; family Lysobacteraceae; genus Stenotrophomonas; species Stenotrophomonas sp. GD03877. The sequence continues at coordinate 24,612 of NZ_JAOCCT010000049.1, forward strand.
GTACGACCTGCGTGGCCGCTACTTCACGCTGGGCTTCGATTACCGCTTCTGATCCATCCGCCGCGGCCGGTCACCTGAAGGGACCGGCCGCGCGACTGTCTGCCGTTGTGTTCCAGGGGAGTCACCGTGTCCTTGCATCGCCGTGCCGTTCTTCCGTTGCTGCTTGCCGCCGCCACCGCACTGTCCTCGCCGCAGCCGGTGCAGGCACAGAGCGCGTACTTCTTTCCGCAGGTCACCGACGCAGCGGCGTTCGATGCAGCGGTGCCCACGCCGGAGCAGTTCCTCGGCTACCCGATCGGCAGCCGTTACACCCGGCACGACCAGCTGGTGGCGTACTTCCAGGAACTGGCGAAGCGTTCCGACAAAATCAGCGTGCGCGAGATCGGTCGCAGCTATGAGGGCCGCCCGCTGCTGATCGCCACCGTCACTGCTGCAGGCAATCATGCGCGGCTGGAGCAGATCCGCCAGCAGCACGCGACCCTGGCCGATCCGGCGCAGCCGCGCAGCGCCGCCGGTGACAGCCCGGTGGTGGTATGGCTGGGCTACAGCGTGCACGGCAATGAGACGTCCAGTGCCGAAGCGGCGATGCTGACCGCTTACTACCTGGTGGCCAACCGCAGCGCGGAAACCCAGCAGTGGCTGCAGCAGGCGGTGGTGCTGTTCGACCCGGCGCAGAACCCGGACGGCCGTGATCGTGCCGCCAACTGGCACAACGCCTGGGCCTCCGACCCGGCCTCGGCCGACCCGGCCGACAAGGAGCACGTCGAGCCGTTCCCGCAGGGCCGCACCAATCACTACTTCACCGATCTCAACCGCGACTGGCTGGCCCTGACCCAGCAGGACTCGCGGCCGAAGGTGGAGGTGTTCCACCAGTGGTACCCGAACGTGCAGATCGACTTCCACGAAATGGGCAAGGACAGCACCTACTACTTCGAGCCTTCGCCGAAGAGCATGCACAGCCCGCTGATTCCGGCGGCGTCGTATGAATTCAACAAGACCCTGGCCAAGTACCACGCGCAGGCGCTGGATGCCTTGGGTTCGCTGTACTACACCGGCGAGAATTTCGACAATTTCTCGCCGGTGTACGGCTCCACCTACCCGGACTTCCATGGCGCTGTCGGCGTTACCGTCGAGCAGGCCAGCTCGCGCGGTCGCGTGCAGGAATCGGTGAATGGCCTGCTGACCTTCCCGTTCACCATCCGCAACCAGGTCGCCACCGGTCTGGGCACGGTGCGCGGCGCGGTGACCGAACGCAACGGCCTGTTCGACCTGCAGAAGCAGTTCTTCCAGAGCGCGTTGAAGCAGGCTGCGCAGCAGCCGGTGAAGAGCTTCGTGTTCGGCGACGCGCATGACCCGGCACTGACCCGTCGCCTGCTGGAGCTGTTGCTGTTGCATCGCATCGAGGTGCGCGCGCTGGATCGTGCAGTTACTGTCGATGGGCAGCGCTTCGATGCCGGCAGCGCCTACGTGGTGCCGGTGCAGCAGGCGCAGTTCCGCCTGGTGCATTCGATCTTTGCCGAAACGCCGCCGATCAAGGGGGATGTGTTCTACGGCAGCACCAGCTATGCGATCGCACCGGCCTACGGTGTGGCCTTCGCCGGCAGCCGCAGTCGTATCGAAGGTGGCGCCCGCGTGGCCGCGCTGCCGGAGGAGCAGGGCGCGGTCTTGGGTGGCCAGGCCGGCTTCGCCTATGTCATCGACTGGCGCGACTACAACGCCGGGCGTGCGCTGGCGGTGCTGCAGGCCAAAGGTTTGAGCACACGCGCAACGTTCCAGCCATTTACCGCTTCGACTGCACAGGGCGAGGCCGATTTCGCCGCTGGCAGCATCGTTGTTCCGGTGGCCGGGCAACCGCTGCAGGGCGCGGCGCTGCTGGATGCGGTGAGTGCTGCTGCACGCGATGCCGGCGTACGCGTACATGCGTTGTCCAGCGGCCGCAGCCGCGAAGGCATCGACCTCGGCAGTGATGGCGTCAAGGCGCTGCGCAAGCCAGCGGTGGCACTGGTGATGGGCGAGGGCGTGGCCGCCACCGAGATCGGCTCGGCCTGGTTCCTGCTCGACCAGCAGCTGCACCTGCCGGCCAGCAAGCTGGATCCGCAGCAGCTGGGCAAGGTGCCGCTGGACCGCTACACCACGATTGTGTTGTCCGGCGGTACCTATACGGGCGTCGATGCCACGGCAGTGGCTGCACTGAAGCGCTGGGTGCAGGCCGGTGGTTCGCTGGTGACCTACGGCAGTGCCTCGAAGTGGGCGATCGAACAGAAGCTGGCCGACGGCGAGAAGCTCGGCAAGGAAGAAGACGCTGCTGACGAAAGCCGCCGCGCGTTCGGCGACCAGCGCGACATCGCCGCGATCGAGCGGGTGAGCGGCAACATCCTCAGTGCCGATGTTGATACCAGCCATCCGCTGGCGTTCGGCGTGCCGCGCCGGCAGCTGGCGATCAACAAGGAGAACACGGTGACGCTGCAGCCGAGCACGAATCCGTTCTCGACGGTGGTGCGCATTGATACGCCACCGCGGGTGAATGGTTACCTGTCCGAGCGCAACCGTACGCGGGTGGCGGGCAGTGCATGGTTGCTGGTGTCGGCGCAGGGGCAGGGTAACGTTGTGCTGTTTGCCGATGATCCGGCGCACCGCAAGTACTGGCACGGGACGGACCGGCTGCTGATCAACGCGATCTTCTTCGGGAATCTGGTGAATCCGAGTAAAGCGCGGGGTTGAGGCGTTTGGCGCCGAGTCGTTGTTGTGCTTGGGAGGCAGGGGGCCTCAGCCAGGACACGCCGTGAACCCATCCATGGGGGCTCGATGGCGCCATCCTTGGCGCCAACGGTCCTGGCTGAGGCCCCCTGCCTCCCATGACAGTTTCCTGCGGGCGCGGACGCATCAGACCCCAAGGCGGGAGCAAGGGCAAAAGCAAAGGCAAAGGCAAAGCCAGGAATTGCGGCTTCGGCTTTTGACTTTGACTTTGAATTTGAATTTGATCTTTCTTCTCCCGGCTACCCGGCGGGAGAAGAAGGCGCGGGCAATGCTTGAAGCGGATGGGCGTGGGGCCAGCGCAAAACCGTGAGGCGCATGGATGCGCCGACCGAGCCCCCATGGATGGGTTTACGGCGTGTTTTGCGCTGGCCCCACGCCCATCCGCCCTCAGCGCAGCACACCGCCGGCTTCTACTCACGGTAGCCAGCAACAAAAAAGGACGGCGCGTCAGCGCCGTCCCTCGATAAGCCCCCGCGCAGCGGGAGACGTCATCCATTTCAGCTGGGATCAGCCGGCGCGACCGCCGCCGTTGCCACCCTGGCCACGACCACGGCCGCCACCATTGCCACCACCGCCACGGCGCTGGCCCTGACCCGCGCCCGCACCGGCACGCTGCTGGCCATGGCCACCGCCCTCGCGACGGCCGCCTCCGGCCTTCTTCGGGCCGGCATGCGCATGGCGCGGCGCATCGCCGTGCGGACGGCGTGCGTGGCTCTTGCGCGGTGCGCGCTCGCCGGTATCGTGCTCGGCCTTGCCCGGCGCACTGTTGCCCCAGCGGATCGGCGTCTGCAGCTCGAAGCCCGGCACATCACGGATGTCCATGTCGCGGCCCAGCAGGCGGGTAATCGCACGCAGCAGCTTCACTTCGTCCTGCGCCACCAGCGAAATCGCCTGGCCGGTGGCACCGTTACGGCCGGTACGGCCGATGCGGTGCACGTAGTCCTCGGCCACCATCGGCAGATCGAAGTTGATCACCTTCGGCAGCTCGTTGATGTCGATGCCGCGCGCGGCGATGTCGGTGGCCACCAGCACGGTCACGCGGCCGGCCTTGAAGTCACCCAGTGCACGCAGGCGCTGGCCCTGGCTCTTGTTGCCATGGATCGCCGCGGTCTTGATGCCGGACTTTTCCAGGAACGTGGCCAGCTTGTCGCTGCCGTGCTTGGTACGTGCGAAGACCAGGGTCTGCTCGCGGCTGTCCTGCGCCAGCAGGTGCAGCAGCAAGTCGCGCTTGCGGCTGCCATCGACCGGGTGCACGCGGTGGGTGATGGTCTCGGCCACGGTGTTCTTCGGCGTCACCTGGATCTGTTCCGGGTTGCGCATGAACTCCAGCGCCAGCTGGCGGATGTTGTCCTCGAAGGTGGCCGAGAACAGCAGGGTCTGGCGGTTCTGCTTCGGCAGCTTGGCCAGGATGCGCTTGATCGACGGCAGGAAGCCCATGTCGAGCATGCGGTCGGCTTCGTCCAGCACCAGCAGTTCAATGCCGGACAGATCGATGCTGCGACGCTCCAGGTGGTCGATCAGGCGGCCCGGGCAGGCCACCAGCAGGTCCACGCCACGGCGCAGGATGTCCAGCTGGTTGCCCATGCCGACGCCGCCGTAGATGCAGGCGCTGGGGATGCGCAGGTACTTGCTGTAGCCGCGCAGGCTGTCGTGCACCTGGGTGGCCAGCTCGCGGGTCGGGGCCAGGATCAGCGCGCGCGGCTTGCGCGGGCCACTGCGCACTTCCTGCGAGGCGGTGCCCAGGTGCTGCAGCAGCGGCAGGCCGAAGGCGGCGGTCTTGCCGGTGCCGGTCTGTGCGCCGGCCAGCAGGTCGCGACCGGCCAGCGCCAGCGGGATCGCCTGCTGCTGGATCGGGGTCGGGTTTTCGTAGCCCTGCTCGGCAAGCGCACGCAGCAGGAAGGGCGCCAGGCCCAGCGATTCAAAAGACATTGAGATTGCTCCAAGTACAAGAAACGCCTGTCCAAACGGACAGACGGGGGCAGATCAAACTGATCGGCTGACTCGGAGCGTTCCCGTGAACCGCGCTGCGAGAATTGGGTGCAGCCGGCACGAAGCGCAGGCTGGAATGCGTGACGAACGGCGTCGGAGTGGGGGCGGGCGAAGAGGGCGGACCCTGGTCGCCGGCGATCCCGGAGGGAAACGGACGGCCGCTGCAGACTCTGCAAGTCTAAACGATGTTTGAGACTTCACGCAAAAAGGCCTGTTCAGGTAAGGGGTTCTCTCTGCAGGGCTGCGCCCTGCACCCGCAGAGGCCCGAGCCAAG